>JANNUK010000354.1:0-12332 GCA_031395155.1 Chloroflexota bacterium
GACGACGCGCTTGCGCGGGAACTTGGCGATGACCTGGTTCCCGATCGCGTGCATCAGGTGGGTCTTGCCGAGGCCGACGCCCCCGTACAGGAACAGCGGGTTGTAGGCGTGCCCCGGCCGCTCGGCCACGGACAGGCTGGCAGCGTGCGCAAGGCGGTTCGCAGAGCCGACGATGAAGTTCGCAAAGGTGTAGCGCTGGTTGAGGAACGACGCACCGCCCTCGCCTCCGGTCCGCGTCGGCTCGACGCGGACCTGCTGGGTGGCAGCGATCGCCGGCCGGCCGCAGGCGGCCCCGCCGGCCCGGCCGCCTGCGGAGGATTCCGGCACGCCGTCCGCCTCGCCCGCCGGCACGGGCGCCTGAGCGGTGATGAATTCGACCTGAACGCTGTAGCCGACGACACGAGCCAGCGTCTGGCTGATCAACGACCGGTAGCGGGTCTCGAGCCAGTCCTTGGCAAACCCGTTGGGCGCCGCAATCCGAAACCGGTTGTCGTCGACGTCGATGAGCGTCGTGTCGCGGAGCCAGGTCTCGAAGTTCGCGGGGGAGAGGCTGATCTGCAGCTCTCCAAGGGCGGCGCGCCAGACCTGCTTCGCGTCCATTCGGTCGATTTCGAACCTTTGGCTGCAAGGGTGGAGATGGTCGGATTGAGGATTGCGAACCTGATCGACGGGCCGGGACGCGAAGGCTGGGACCGCTGTCACGGAGGGCGGTCGGCGCCGTCGGCCCAGCCCCCCAAGAGGCTTCAGTTGGGTCACCCACGGACGTCCCGGCGCCGAGGGCTCGGGAAGAATAGCACCGGGCAGCGGCGCCCCGCAAGGCGCTTCCAGCATACTCCCATGGAGTATCATCGCAGGAACCGTCGCCGGTGGGGCCCGGGCTCGCTGTGGAAGGCGACCCGGGCCCCACCGGGTCGGTTCGTTTGACACCCTCGAACGGGCGGACCTATCATCCCCCGGACGACGAACGCGCTTTTGCGCCCCTGTGCGCCGGTGCGTTCGTGTGCCTCTTGAGGTCGACACCGACCGGAATCCCCGAGGCCTGATGGAGAGGATCGCGCACAGCTCCGATGAAGCAGACCTACCAGCCCAAGAAGCGCCATCGCGCCAAGGAGCACGGCTTCCGAGCCCGGATGAAGACGACGGGCGGCCGCCGCATCCTCGCGGCACGCCGGGCTCGCGGTCGCAAGCGCCTCACCGCCTGATTGAGCGCGGCACGGCTTCGCCGCGTCTCGTGATGCTCTCGAGTCCGCGGGATTTCGCGACGATCCAGGAGCGTGGGGCCAGCCGGTCCCATCCGCTGCTCGTTGCGAAGTTCGTACGGACGGACCTCGATCGAACCCGATTCGGTCTGGCGACCAGTCGGCGCATCGGCAACGCCGTCGCGAGAAATCGGGTGCGGCGGCGGCTCAGGGAGGCGCTCCGTTCGATGGACGCGTCGTTCGAACCCGGCTGGGACGTTTTGATCGTCGCGAGGCCGGCGCTGGTCCAGGCCGACCACGGGGCGCTGATGGAGGCGTTGCGGCGATCCCTGGGCCGGGCAGGCGTATTCGGAGGAACGGCATGACGAAGTGGATCGGGGTCAAACTCATCCACGGCTACCGATTCCTGTTCGCCTGGCTTCCGTCCCAATGCCGCTATGAACCGAGTTGCTCCAGGTACGCCGAGCAGGCCATCCTCACGCACGGTCTGCTGCGGGGCAGCTTGATGGGCGCCCGGCGGATCGCACGCTGTCAGCCCTGGGGCGGGAGCGGTTATGACCCCGTCCGTTAGCGAGGATCCCCGCCCGTGATTGTCGAGCGCCCCCGGGCCTGGCTGCGGCCGGCCATCCTGATCGCCCTGGTGGCGTTGCTGGCCGCCGGCTGCAGCCTCGAGGACACGGTGCTGCCCGTCCCGCAGCAGCTGACGCCGGCGCCGCTGACGCCTGACCCGTGGGGCGTCATCGTCTGGGCGTACACGCCGCTGTTCCAGGCGCTTTTGCTCATCCTGTTCGCGTTCGAGCAGGTCGCCCCCGACGTGGGGCTGGCGATCGTTGGCATGACGGTCGTGGTGCGCACGCTCCTGGTCCCGCTCATCCGTCGCCAGATGGTCTCGACGCGGCGAATCCAGCTGATCGCCCCCGAGGTCAAGGAGCTCCAGAAGCGGTACAAGGGCGACCGGGTCAAACAACAGCAGGAGGTCAGTGCGCTCTACAAGGAGCGCGGCATCAGCCAATTCGGGTGCCTGGCGATGCTTCTCCCCCTGCTGATCATCGTGCCGATGTACACGGTCATCAACCAGGGCCTGCAGAGCCCCGACCCGACGCCGATGCTCCACGTCGCGGGGATCGAGCTGATCTCCATCGACTGCGCCGGCGGCGGCCAGCCGTGCGTGAACCCGACGATTCCCTGGCTGGGCGGGCTGGACGCGAGCAAGGCGTCGGTCATCGACATCTTCGGGTTCGGACTGAGCCTGCTGGCCGTGGTCTACACCGTGATCCAGCTCATGGCCTCGCGGATGGCGCTTCCACCGCACGATCCGAGCAATACGGACCCGAACGTCAAGATTCAGCGCCAGACGATGCTCTTGCTGCCGTTCATGACGATCCTGTGGGGCGGTATCATTCCGGCCGGCCTGTACATCTACCTGATTGTGTCCACCGTGTACCAGGTGCTCCAGCAGTACCTGATCACCGGGTGGGGCGGCATGTTCCCGCTGTTCGGCTGGACGCCCGCCTTCGCCGTCGGTCATACACCGCGCTTCCCGGTCGCCATGCCGGCGGCCGTTCCGTCCACGCGCGCGGCGGGAGCGTCCGCGCCCCAGAACACTGCCCGATCCACGCCCGCAGCACGGGCCGCCTCCGCAGCTCGGACGGTGCGCCCAGCCCAGCGCGGTCGCCAGGGTCGACGAGGGAGACGACGATGAGTTCATACCGGGAGTTCACCGGAAAATCGGTCGAGGATGCCCTGCGCCAGGCCAGGGAGGCCTTCGGCGTCGGCCTCGATGGGCTGGACTTCGAGATCATGACCCCGGGCAGCCGCGGCGTCCTCGGCATGGGCGCTGAACCCGCCCGGATCCTGGCCGCTTCGCGAGCCGAGCTCGGGGGTGCCGCCCCGAAGCGCGAAGCCGCGGCCGCCACACCGCTCCCGCGCCCGCCGGCCCACGACGAGGCACCGAGTGTCGGTGACCGCGAGCGCGGCCCGCGCCGCGCCGATCATGACCGGGACCGCGCCCCCCGCCGCGACGATCCGGAGCGCGGTCCGCGCCCGGAGGGGCCGCCGGCACGACCGACCGAAGCGGAGGCACCACGCGGCGAGAACCGCGACCAGGAGCGTGGTCCGCGCCGGGACGATCGGGAACGACCACCCCGCCGCGATGATCGCCCGCGCCGCGACGACCGCGATCGGGCGCCCCGTCGGCCCGCGACGGCCGACCTGTCGGCGTCCGAGCTGGCCGAGGTAACGGCTGTCCGCGGGTCGCTCGCAGCCGAGCGAGCGGAGCTGGAGGCCTCGGAGGCGTCGCCGGAGGCCCTCGCGGCCGCCAAGGCCATCCTCGACGAGCTGATGACCCATCTCGGGTTCGAAGTCGAGGTCGAGGTCGAGACGGGCGAGTCAAGCCGACTCAACGTCGTCGCCGTCGGTGACGAGAAGGAGGCCCTTGGCGCCCTGATCGGACGCAAGGGCGAGCGACTGTCAGCGCTGCAACACCTGGTCAACCTGATGCTGTCGAAGCGGATGGGTGCATGGACCCGCGTCCTCGTCGACGTCGAGGACTATCGTGGTCGCCGCGAGCGCCAGCTTCGCGACATCGCGTTGCGCGCCGCGGCGCGCGTCGTCGAGACCGGAAAGATGCTCCAATTGGAGCCGATGCCGGCACTGGAGCGGCGCTGGGTGCACATCGCCCTGCGCGATCAGCCGGGAGTCGCGACCCAGTCGATCGGCGAGGAGCCAAACCGACGGATCATTGTCGTGCCGATCGAGGCGTAGCGGATCGACCCGCACCCGAACGTACGGCTGTACAGGGGGACGTAACGATGCCACTGTCCGAGGCGTCTCTACTCCCGAATACGGCCCGCACCGGGTCGCCTGCTAGGATGACCGCCTGATGACCTCGGCCAGCGACGCCCAGCCGATCGCCGACGCCCCGCTCATAAACACTCGCTTCAGCAACCGGCGCTGGCCCGTTGTGGCCGCGTTCCTGTTCGGGCTTGTGGCCGTCTTCGCCCTGAGCGCGGGCGCCCTGCTCGCGTTTGAGGCGCAGTACCAGAGCAGGGTGCTTCCGGGTGTGCACGTCGGAACCATCGACCTGTCCGGCCTGGGACCCGACCAGGCCGCGGCTCGGTTGAGCCAGGGGCTCGCCGGATTCGCCGACGGGGAGCTGGTCCTGGCCGCCGGGGGTGCGACCGACTCGATTGCGTATGCCGAGATCGGACGCCGGGCGAATGTCGACGCCATCGTGGCCCGGGCCATGGCCGTCGGCCGGGACGGCAACCCGGTGGAACGGCTGATCGGCGACCTTCGCACCGCGTTCCGCGGCTTCGCGCTCGAGCCGGAGGTCATCTATGACGGGATCGCGCTCGAGCGCGCGATCGGCGCCTTCGTCGAGCCCTTCGAGCGCGCGCCCGTCAACGCGACCGTCACCCGCATCGGCAACGGGTTCACGCTCGAGCACAGCACAGCAGGTCAGGTCGCCGACCCGACCTCGGCCCTTGCCGCAGCTGCCGCCACGCTGGACCGCCTGGATGCCCCCAAGCGGCTCGACATCGTCGTGCCGCTGCGCGCGTTGGAACCTGCAATCACGACGCCCGAGGCAATCGCGGCGCGCGCCCAGGCCGAGCGCATCGCCCAGGCGATCACCCTCGTCGATGGCGAGGACACCTGGTCCATTTCCCAGGAGACCGTCGTGGGCTGGGTCGCGTTCGTGGCCACCCCCGAGGGCGGGCTCGAGCCGGTCGTCGGAATCCCGGGCGTCACCGGAGCCCTCGCCGAATTAGCGCCCGGCATGGCCCGTCAGCCCGTCAGCGCGACCTTCCTGTTCGCCAAGGGCGGGGGCGTCGTCGGCGTCCAGGCCGGCGCCGATGGCCGCCAGCTCGATGTCGAGGGGACGACGTCACTCGTGGCCGATGCCCTGCGCGGCCGGGCCGCCGGCACCGATCCGGGCAACGTCGCCCCGGCGTTCACGATCACCAAGCCGACGCTCTCGACCGAGGAGGCCGAGAAGACCGCCCCGCTGATGAAGAAGCTTTCCACGTGGACCACGTACTTTCCGATCGGCGAGAAGAACGGGTTCGGCGCCAACATCTGGATCCCGGGCCGCGACATCGATGGGTACGTCGTGGCACCCGGCGCCTGGTTCGACTTCTGGGAAGCCCTCGGGCCGGTCACCCGCGAGCGAGGCTACCGCGACGGCGGAGCGATCATCAACGGCAAGACGGAGCCGCAGGGCGCGCTGGCGGGCGGCATCTGCTCGACCTCCACGACGCTGTTCAATACCGCGCTCAGGGCCGGCCTGGAGATGGGCGCCCGCCGCAACCACTACTACTACATCGACCGCTACCCGATCGGCCTGGACGCCACCGTCTTCAAGAGCAGCTCTGGTTCCGTCCAGACGATGTCGTTCCGGAACGACACCGGGAGTGCGCTCCTCGTCCGCGCGTTTGAGATCAAGAACGGGTCAAAGGGGTACGTCCGGTTCGACCTGTATGGGGTCCCGGACGGCCGCACGGTGTCGTTTTCCACGCCGATCGTCAAGGACGTCCGGAGGGCTTCTGATAGCACCGTATACACGGATGCTCTCCCCGCCGGCGCCCGGAAGCGGATCGAGTACCCCGTCGACGGCAAGAAGGTCTGGGTGACGCGCACGGTCCGCGATGCGAACGGCACGATCATCCACCAGGAGACGTACTACTCGAACTACGCACGGATCACCGGGATCGTCCAGGTGGGAACCGGCGGCTCAACCCCCGCCCCGACGCCAGCCCCCGCCCCGACGCCACCCCCGGAGACCTCGCCGGCGCCGTAACGACGGACCTACGCGCCAAGCCGTCCCAGCACCATCAGCGGAAGGCACGGAGCAGGCCGATGAGATCGGCGTAGTCATCCGTGAGCACCGGGCCGTTGACGACGTCCCGCCAGCCCGCCGTCTCGAACCCGGCGATCGCCGTCTGGTCGCCGACCACGAGCCACGACGAGGCCTGGCCGCCGAGACGGACGACCTCGACCGGGCTGGGTCGGTACGAACGTTCCAGTGCATCCAGTCCGATCGAACGTGCCGTGGCGGCCACCGCCGGCGGCAGGTCGTAGTAGCGGTTCGATAGATGGAAGACGATGACGCCGCCACTTGTGAGGCGTCCGCGGTAGATGGTCATGGCTTCGGCCGTCAGAAGATGCACGGGAACGACATCCGAACTGAAGGCGTCGACGATGAGCAGGTCGACTTGCCCCGTCTGCCCGTTCTCCATCACCCGCCGGCCGTCTCCGAGGACGATCGTCTCTTTCGCCGTCGAATTGGCCAGATTCGTGAAGTAGCGGGTATCGAGGGCAATGCGGGCGACGGCCTCGTCGATCTCGACATAGGTGATGTGATCGCCCGGCTCGCCGTACACGGAGATCGTCGCCACGCCAAGCCCGATGACGCCGATGGTCGCGCCATTGGTGGTGCGCGACCGAAGGTCGGCCATGACGTCGCCCATCGGCCCGGATGGCACGTAATACGACGTCGGCTCGCTTCGGCGGGCGGCATCGAGGTACTGGAGCCCATGGAGGGTGGTGCCCGAGAACTCGGCATGGCCCATGCCGTCGGCTGTCTCGCGCACCTCGATGACGCCGAAGAAGGTCCTCTCACGAACGAGCACGTCCGGGGCCGAGACCACGGCGATGATCGCCACCAGGGCCGTGGCTCCGATCGCGAACGTCGCGGGCCGTGTCGAGCCTGCGATCACCAGCCCTCCAACGCCGAGCAGGACGACCGTCACCACGAGCACATCGGGCGACCGCGCCGCAACGATGGCGATTACCGCAACCGACAGCGCCACGAAGGGCAGGGTCCGTCGACCCATCTCGAGGAGCGCCCCCGCCGTCCGTGACGGATCGGGGAGCCAGGCTCGGATGAACAACCCGGCGATCAGGAGGATCGGGAATTCGGCAATCGTCGAGAACAGCAGGGGCGCGAGGACGGCCACGAACGTGGTCGCCAGCAGCCCACCCGCCGAGGTGGTGAGGTAGAAACCCGTCAACCGGTCGGCATGCGGCCGGTCAAGGGCCAGGCGTCCGTGGATCGCGGTCGCGACGACAGCGAAAGCGCCGCCGACCACCACCAGCGTAACCGGCAAGGGCCAGTTCGTCCGGAGCGTCCACGTCGCCCATAGCAGGATCGTTGCCGCGGGGACCAGTCGATCGACGGCTGGAAGGAGCCGTCGCCCTCGATCCGAGAATGCCACCACGAACGATCCAAGATAGATCGCCAGGGGGCCGATCCAGAGCAGCGGTGCCGACGCGAGATCGGTCGTCAGCAGATTCGTGACTGCCGCAAGCAGGCCCGCCGGGATTGCGGCACCGAGCAGCCAGCGGAGACGGTGGACGGCGCGCGGTGCCGGCGAACGGCCGGTTCGGGCCGCTTCGGCGCCGGCCAGATCCCTGTCCTCCGGCAGCCACCGCCGCTGCGAGGCGACGAGGACGGCGATGAGCACCGCCAACAGGATGGTGCCCAGGGCGATGACCAGTCGCTGAGTCGAGATCGGCAGCGCCGGCTCGACGATGAAGGGATAGCCGAGGAGCGCGGCCAGGCTGGCGGCATTCGAGATCGCGTACAGGAACCACGGATCGCGGCCGCGCTGCTGGTACCATGCCGACAGGAGGGGCGTGGTCGAGCCCAACACGAAGGCCGGTAGACCGACGAGCGCGGTGAGGGATGCGAGCACCGCCAGAACATCCGGCACGCCGTCCATGCGGGTTGATTCCGGGGCGATCGCGAACGTCCCGACGCCGAGCGCGGCAACGGTGCTGACAAGCAGCGCGTGGACCGACCGCCCAACCCGCAACCGCGCGACGACGTGGGCGTAGCCGTAGCCGGCGAACACCGTTCCTGTGAAGAAACACAGGGCTGTCGTCCAGACCGAGGGTGAACCGCCGTAGACCGGCAGCACCATTCGACCCGAGAGCAGCTCGACGGTAAACAACAGCCAAGCGGACAGCGCGATCGCCAGGATGGACAGGGCGCCGAGGACGTGTCCTTGGCTGGCCGTCATGCGATCCGGCCAGGGGATGCCGATGACGTCCCTCGAAAACGACGAGCCATCCCTCTTGTGGTTCGGCGGTACGGCAAGCGACCCTCGACCAGCATGCACGACAGGCAGGGCGACGAGAACCGGGACAAGCGGAGGAATTGGTGGAGATGGGGGAGAGTCGAACTCCCCGTCCAGAGCCCTTCGGCGGAGACCACTACGAGCGTGTTCGATCATTTTCGTCAACCGTCCGGGCGATGATCGACAACCTCCCGGTCGGTCCAGTCACGTGCCTCTAGATCGAGCTTGACCCCGGACTACGCGACGCTCATCCGGGTTGCAGCCCCGCTGAATGACGCTTCCACGACCCGCAGGACTGAGGTCGCTTCCACGCTCACCTTACCGCCTAAGCGGCGAGGGCGAGAGTCGACTGCTTGTTGGCAGTTACTTCGTTTTGCCGCCTGTTTTACGAGGCCTGACGGCACCTCGGCTCGCACTCTCCGTCAACCAGACCCTGTCGAAACCACACATCCCCACGGGACCGAACGCCCGTTCGGGCGCTCGGGACCATCGTACCCCGGATCGAGCGTACCGCCAAGCCATCGGCCCGTACTGGGACGTGCTGGTACGGTTGGGGCCACCACCCGGGGCCAATCAGGGATCAACCACGGCGGCGACACCCGATCGCCGAGCCCAACAGCTCACCGCGCAGGCTTCACCGGGCGGATTCGGGTGGTGCCGCGACGCGGTAGCCAGAAAGCAACATCACGAGCGCGTCGGGATCCGTGCCGGCGGGTACGATGCCGGCCATGCGACTGACGCCGTGGGAGGACGAACGGCTGGCGATCTTCGCGGCAGCCGCGCTGTCGCGAAGACGTCGCGAGCACGGGATCCTGCTCAACGCACCCGAGGCCATCGCGTTGATCTGCGACGCGCTGCTCGAGGCGGCGCGGGCAGGTGCCGACCTGGCGGACGTGGAAACCGCCGGCCGGAGGGCCGTCGGGCCCCGAGATGTCATCGACGGCGTCCGCGAACTCGTCGACGAGGTCCGGCTCGAGGTACTCGTGGGCGACGGGACGCGACTGATCGTCCTGGTGGACCCACTCGACGACGGCACACCCCTCCCGCCGCACGGCCCGGGCGCGATCCACTCCGATCGGGTGCCGGGCGACCCGCTCGAGGGTCGGGAACGGCGCTCGCTGGAGGTGGTGAGTGAGTCCAGGCGGGTCATCAGGGTCTCGTCGCACCACCCGTTCGATCGCGTGAACCGGCGGCTCACGTTCGATCGTACCGCCGCCGCGGGATTCCATCTGGACTTGCCGGCCGGTGCATCGCAACGCTGGGCTCCGGGCGAGACAATGATCGTCACCCTCGTCGCGTTTGCGGGTGAGCGTGCCGCGGACCGGACGAGCGCCAAACCTGGCGAGCGTCCGTGACCCGGTTGTCGCGCGAGGAATCGCTCGCCCGGTTCGGCCCGTCCACTGGCGACCGGATCCGATTGGGCGACACGAACCTGTGGATCCGCGTTGCCGAGGACCGACAGGCGCCGGGCGACGAGCCGATCTGGGGGTACGCGAAGAACCTGCGCGCCGGGATGACCCAGCGCGAGCGCGGCGGTCGCCCCGGCGACTCGGAGCTCGACGTTGTGGTGGCGGGCGTCGTCGTGGTGGACCCGGTCGTTGGGGTCGTCAAGGCCGATATCGGGATCAAGGACGGCCGGATCGTCGGGATCGGGCGGGCCGGCAACCCGGAAATCAGCGACGGGATCGAGCTGCCGATCGGCCCGCACACGGCGCCGATCATGGGCTACGGCATGATCGCCACCCCGGGGGCCGTGGACAGCCACGTCCACGCGATCAGCCCAAACCTCATCCCGGCCGCGCTATCGGCCGGCGTCACCACGCTGATCACCGCGGGTTTCGAGGAGCCGCCCTACGCGATGGAGCGGACCCTCCAGGGCCTGGAGGGATGGCCCGTCAACATCGGTCTTCAGGCGGGCGCGCGCGGCGCCGATGACGGTCCTCTCGACGCCCTGGTCGAGGCCGGTGCGGTCGGGTTCAAGGTCCACGAAGACTACGGGGCATCACCGGAGCTCATCGATCACGTCCTTCGCTACGCGGACGGTCGCGATCTTTCCGTCTCGCTGCACACCGATGGGCTGCACGAATCCGCGGAGCTGGAGGACACCATCGCGGCGATCGCCGGTCGGACCGTCCACGCCTATCACGTGGAGGGATCCGGGGGCGGGCACGTGCCGGACCTGTTGGGGCTCGTGCGAGAGGCGTCGATCATCTGCTCGTCCACCACGCCGACGATCCCGTGGGGTGTCGCCGCTGCCCGCGAGGCGCTCCCGATGACGCTGATCAACCACGGCGGCGGGTGGGCGGTACCCGGCGATGTCGAGCTCATCCTGGAGCGCGTTCATCCCGCCACGATGGCAGCCGAGGGGCCGCTCCACGAGCTGGGCACGATCGCCATCGTCAACTCCGATTCGCAGGGGATGGGCCGGATCATGGAGACGGTCCGCCGAACATTGCAGCTGGCACACGTCATGAAGGCGTGGCGTTCGACGGAGGCTGGAGCTGGTCATCCGGACCTGCCCGAAGAGACCGGCGACCCGTACGACGACACCGAACGCGTGCTGCGCTACCTCGCGAAGGTGACGATCGAGCCGGCGATCACCCACGGAATCTCGCACGAGGTGGGATCGCTGGCCCCGGGTCGACTGGCCGACATCGTGCTCTGGAAGCCGGCCTGGTTCGGCGCCAAGCCCGAGTTGATTCTCAAGGCGGGGTATCCGGCCTGGGCCCCACTGGGCGACGGTAACGCGAGCGTCGAGCGCGCCGAACCCACTCGCTACGCGCCCGATTGGGGCGGGATGCCGGCGGCAGCGGCCGCGCTCTCCGTCACGTTCGTATCGGGGGCCGTGGATGCGGGTCGGCTCGCGCGGCGCCTCGGCACACGGCGCCGGCTCGTCGCGGTGCGCGGGTGTCGGGACCTGACCCGCGCAGATCTCGCGCGGAACCGGGCCACGGCGCCCATCGACATCGACGTGGAGTACGGCCGGGTCACGCTGGCCGGCCGAACGTTGGCCGTGCAGCCCGTCGTCGGCGACCTGCCGCTGAGCCGGCGCTACTTCCTGCGATAGGCGCCGGGCGAAGGTCAGCGTCGCCCGCGCTGGGCGTCGGCCAGTTCGCGGGCGACGTCCCGTCGGGCCTCGCGGTCGGCGATCTCGCGGCGCCGATCGTGGAGCTGTTTGCCCCGGGCGAGACCGAGCTCAAGCTTGGCCCTTCCTTTGCCCGAGATGTAGAGGCGCAGCGGCACGATCGTGAGGCCCTTGGCCTGCGCGCGCCCGCGGAGCTCATCGATCTCGGAGCGTCGCAGGAGCAGCTTGCGGGTCCGCTTCGGCTCGTGGTTGTAGCGGTTCGCCTGCTCGTGAGGGGCGATGTGCGCGCCGATCAGCCACGCCTCGCCGCCTTCGATGCGTGCGTAAGCGTCGGACAGGTTGACCTTGCCGGCACGAATCGACTTGATCTCCGTGCCGGTCAGCACGAGCCCGGCCTCGAACGTCTCGGTGATCGTGAAATCGTGGCGGGCGCGGCGGTTGAGGGCGATGGTCTGTTCGCCCATCGGGTTTGACTCCTTCGAACCTCGGGGTGAATTGGTCCAGTGTGGACCGGACGCACGAGCGCCGGCCCTGTCGGGCCGGCGCTCGAAGCTCTTCCACCCGCAGGGTGTCCGCTTAGACGGTCATCTCCTGCGAGGTGGTGCAGCTACTGTGGTCGATCACTGCACATCACCTCCTTTCGTTCCGCGCCACCCTACCCGAACACGCGGCCGGGTGCAAGAGACCAGCGAGGGTTCTCCTCGCGCCCGCGGCCCGATCGAAGCACTGTGCCGACGCTCAGGCGGCTCGCTGGAGGACCATCGGCCGCGCCGCCGCGCCCGTGAGGAGTTCGACCGCGCGGTCGAGGACCGGGTCGCTTCCCGCAGGCGCGTCCGTTGGCACCTCGACTGGCACGTCTGGTTCGAGGCCGGTGTGGTGAATCCAGCGCTTGTTGGGCGTGAGCCACCTGGCCACGGTCAGGCGAAATCCACCGTTGTCGTTCTCGAGGGCGGTCCATTGCTGGACGGT
>JANNUK010000375.1:0-1610 GCA_031395155.1 Chloroflexota bacterium
CTGTCGCGCTTCGACCTGGCCGATGGCGAGGCGCTGGACCCTCCGGCCGAGGAGCCGTTGGTCCGTTACCCGGTCCTCATCGAGGACGGCCGGATCCTCATCGAGGCGCCGGAGGGCCCGCTCGCGACGAACGGCTAGCGCCCTGGACTCCCGGTGCGCATGCTCGCATCCGGCCGGCGCGGGCGGGTCACCGAGAAGCGATCGTCGTCGGGCACGGGCAGGGGATCGCGGTCGGGCCCTCCCGGAGCGGCCGGCAGGCCCAGCAGGTCCGCCACGTAGCGTCCGATGACCGGGCCGTGCTTGAAGCCATGGCCCGAGCCGCCGCCGACGATCCAGACGTTATCGAAGTCGGGATGGCGGTCGATGATGAAGTGCGTATCGGGCGTGGCCTCGTACTGACAGACACGGGTCTCGACGATCGGCTGTGCGGCCAGGTCGGGGAAGCGCAGGGCGAGGTAGGAGCGCATCTGTGCCGCCGTTTTCGGGGAGGTGATCCGCTCGCCGTTGGTGGGGTCGAACGGGGGACCGTCCTCGTCGGGTGCGACCTTGAACCCGCGCCTCTCAACATCCGGGATGCCGTAGTAGGCCTGGTCGTAGTCGACCCAGCACGGCTGCGTCGCCAGTCCGAAGCGGCCGTCGCCCTCGGGCGCCCCGAGATGGTAGATGTCCTGTTTCGTGACCTTGATGAGCGGCGCCAGTAGCGTCGGAAACAGCCCGGGCAGCCACGGGCCGGCAGCGAAGACGAACGACCCCCTGCCGACGCGCCGTCCGTCCGCGGAGACCACGTCCCTCAGGCGTCGGCCGTCGACGGCACCCGGGCGGACCTCGCCGAGCTCGACCGAGCCGCCTTCGGCCTCGAATCGGCGGGCGACTGCCGCGACGCCCCGGCGGGCCATGAGGAGCCCTGCTTCCGGTTCGAACAGGACGAAGTCGAGGTCGCCGGTGGCGATCTGCGGCCATCGTCGGTTCGCCTCATCGGGCGTGAGGTGCTCGACGGGGATCCCAAGGCTGCGCAGCGTCGCCTCGGATTGCGCCTCGCGACCATCGGGCCGGTTGGCGAACCAGAGGATCCCGGCCTGGGCGAAGAGCCGCTCGCCGATCTCGTCGCCGAACGCGATCCACGCTTCGCGCGCCAGCCGCGACCAGCGCGTGTACAGCTCATCGGGGCCATGCGCTGAACGGATGATCCGCGTCTCATCCCCCGACGTGGCCCGCGAGTTCCCGGCGCCGAAGGCATCGATCAACGTTGTCGATGCCCCCCGACGGCGTGCCTCGAGGGCAGTCCAGGCGCCCATCGTGCCGGCGCCGACGACGACGAGGTCGCTGTTCACCGAGCCGGGACCAGCGTGAGCGTTGCGGCCGTTGCTCGCGCCATGGCGTCTCGGGAGAATGGCAGCGGCACCGTCTCGTCGCGCGCCCAGAGGTCCACGAGGTCCCCGTAGTGCCGGTCGAAGGGGTTGCCGCTCTGGACGGTCGTCTGGACGATGCGTGCACCGTCGAGATCGCCCATATCGATCGTCAGCCGGTAGGACGGCCCATTCGAGACCGCGAAGAGGCCCTCGATCCCGATCGGAGCGAACTCCGGATCGTACGGGTCGGCGAAGGCGCGC
>JANNUK010000399.1:0-8811 GCA_031395155.1 Chloroflexota bacterium
TGACGGTGCTCTTCGCCGATGTCGTGGGCTTCACCCAGATGTCGGTATCGATGGCGCCGGCCGAGCTGATCGCGATGCTTAACCGGGTCTTTTCGATGTTCGATGAGCTGTCCGATCGGTTCGCGCTGGAGAAGATCAAGACGATCGGCGACGCGTACATGGTCGTGGGCGGGCTGATGAGCCACAGGGACGACGAGGCGGAACGGGTGGCCGATATGGGCCTCGCAATGCTCGATGCTGTGGACGGTTATGCCAGCGAGAGCGGGATGGACCTCCAGATCCGGGTCGGGCTTCACGCGGGGCCGGCGGTGGCCGGGGTCGTCGGCATCAAGAAGTTCATCTACGACGTGTGGGGCGACACGGTCAACACCGCGTCGCGGATGGAGTCGCACGGGGTACCGGGTCGGATCCATGTCACGGAAACCACGTACGAGCGGCTGAAGGGCGCGTTCGTGTTCGAGAAGCGTGGCGAGGTCGACGTCCGGGGCAAGGGCCCGATGACGACCTACTTCCTGGTGGGCCGGCGGGTTGGCGAGGATGCCAGCAATGGTCGCGCCGTGGCAACCGGCACGGAGGCACACTGACCGCCCTCCGAGCCGACCGCCCGACCGTTCGCGGCGTCACAGCCCGCCGGTCGATGGGTTGCGAAACCATCGGTCATTCCGTGCAGGGCCCGTCGGTCAGCTGACCGATGACGGGCCAGCGTTCATGGGCGAAGGTCTTTGGTGACAGGTGCCGGCCCCCCGGCTCCGAACCCAGCGAGCGGAGGATCGCGAGTGGCGAGACCCGGACACGTCCGATTGACAATCTCGGTGCAGGGGTCATGCTGACCCCCGTAGCCCTCATCACCGGCTCTACCTGAGAAGATCGAATGCCGCTCTATCTCGATACCCACGAGCATATTCCGGGCCTCACCGCGGAGGCCTTGGCCAAAGCCCACGCTGCCGACGTTGCCGTCGGGGGCAAACGCGGCGTGACCTACATGCGCTACTGGTTCGACGAGGCGACGGGCAAGGTGTTCTGCCTGGCCGAGGCCCCGAGTGCCGAGGCGGCGATCGCCGTTCATCGCGAGGCTCACGGCCTCCTCGCCGATCAGATCGTCGAGGTCAGAGAGGGAGCGTAGCGAGCGCCTCGTTGGGCGTCATGAGGCGACCCTCCCTGCGGGCAGCTTCAAATCGATCGCTCCCGAGTCGGGCCTCGAGTTCCGCCAGTTGCTGGTCATGGCGGGCGGCGGCCTGCGGAGGAACCATCGCGCGAATGGCGCCACGGAGCGCCTCCGCGGCGCCATCGAGCCGGGCGGCAGACTCGGCATCGTCGACGGCAACCGCACCGGCCAGGCTCTCCATCGCGCCAGCCAACCCCGGCATGTCGCCGAGTTCCTGACGGATCGCGAGGCTCTGGCGGAACAACCCGCGAGCTCGCTCGGCGTCGCCGTCAGACAGCGCCAGGTCCGCCAGATGCGACAGGCCCCGCGCGACGCCACGCCGGTCGCCCAGTTCCGCGAGGATCGTGAGGGCGTCCGTGTGGAGCGACCGGGCCGCCTCTCGATCGCCGGCGGCGGCGATGGCGCGCCCAAAGGACCCGAGGGCAAACGCTTCCATCCAGTGATCACCCAGCTCCCTGATTGATGCCAGGATCTCTTCGTGGAGGGCGCGGGCCGCGGCCAGATCCCCCTCGCGCGTGGCCACGTCGGCCAGATTGATCGACCCAAAGGCGACACCGCGCAGATCGCCGAGTTGGCGAGCCAGCCCTATTGACTCTTCGTAGAGCGACCGTGCCCGCGCGTGATCGCCGACCTGCAACGCGGTGCTGGCCAGGTTGCTCGCCGCGTAGGCGATGCTCTGCTGATCGCCCATTTCACGATGGAGCGCGAGGCTGCTCTCGTGGTGCGACCACGCGGCCCGAACGTCGCCCTGCAGCAGAGCCAACGCCCCGGCGCCTGTGAGGGCATCGGCTCGCAGCCGCGAAACCTCCGCTCCCACTTCCGCCAGCATGCGCTCGAGCCAACCACGCCCCTCTGTGAGATGACCTCGGATCTCCCAGTAGCGCCACAGACCGGCGGCGATCCGAAGGCCCGACCGACCTTCGCCCGGCTGGCCGAGGCACCACTCGAGGGCGGCGCGCAGGTCGTCGTGCTCCTGGTCGAGGCGCCGGAGCACATCGACCGGCTCGGGACCGCGGAAGAATGCCGGCGACGCCTCATCAACCAGGGCCAAGTACCAGTCGCGGTGTCGGCGCGACGTCGTCTCGCCCTCGCCCGCTTCCACGAGACGGCCGCGGGCGTATTCGCGAACGGTCTCGAGGAGCCGGAAACGAGCTACGCTCGATGTCGGGTCGGTCACGATCAACGACTTCTCGACCAGGCGGCCGAGGATGTCGATCGTGTCGAACGAATCGACCGGGTCACCCGAGCACACGGACTCGGCCGCCTCCAGGCTCGCGCCGCCGGCAAAGACGGAGAGTCGGCGCAGGACCGCTCGCTCCGGTTCCGTCAGGAGGTCATAGCTCCAGTCGATCGTCGCGCGGAGCGTCTGGTGGCGGGCGACGGCCGCCCGACTGCCCCCCGTGAGCAAGCGAAATCGATCGTCCAGGCGGGGCGCGATCTGCTCGACCGGCAACGAACGAACGCGCGCAGCGGCAAGCTCGATCGCGAGCGGGATCCCATCCAGGCGCCGGCAGATCTGGGCAAGGGATCGGGCGTTCTGGTCGGTGAGGACGAACGTGGGCAGGACGGCGCTCGCGCGCTCCACGAAGAGCCGGCAGGCGTCGACCTCCGCGAGGTCGCGCGCGACGACGGTCGGTCCGACCTCTGGCGTCGCCAGGGAGGCGATGGGCAGGATCGCCTCGCCGGCGACCCCCAACGCTTCGCGGCTGGTCACGAGGATGCGAACGGCCGGACACGATCGCACAACTGCCTCGGCGAGCTCAGCGCACACCGACAGGACGGGGTCGCAATCGTCCAGCAGCAGCAAGAGCCGCTTGCCCCTCAGGTGCTCCACGATGGCCGGCAGGAGTGCGCGACCGGCCGGTTCCGTCAACCCGATCGTGCTCGCGACCGACGGGAGCACGAAGTCGGGGTCCGTCAGGGAGCCGCATTCGACGATCCAGGCCCCGTCCTCGAACGTGTCCCGCAGCTGACGCGCCAACCGAAGGCCGACCCGCGTCTTGCCGACGCCTCCGGGTCCGGTCAGCGTGAGGAGCGACGACTGACCGAGGATCCGCGTGGCCTGTTCGATCTCGCGCTCCCGGCCGATGAAGCTGGTCACCTCCAGCTGTAGATTGCTCCGTGGCGCTTCGGCAGTCCGCGGCGGCGGGAAGTCGCGGGCGAGGCCCGGGCCGGTGACCTGGTAAAGCCGCATCGCCGAGTCCAGCGAGCGGAGATGATGGACGCCCAGGTCGATCATGCCCAGCGGCGAACGCAGCTCATCCGCGATCAACGCGTGGGTCGTGTGAGAGATGAGGATCTGGCCGCCGTGACCGGCTGCACAGACCCGTGCGGCGCGATGGACGTCCAGGCCCACGTACTCCTCGGACACGCCCCACGGCTCCCCCGTGTGAACGCCCATCCGATCGCTGACGGCGATCCCGTCGGGCCACCCATGACCGGCTATCGCAAGCTGCCCGTCGATGGCCGCCTGGACCGCGGCGCGCGCCGCCGGAAAGACGAAGTAGAGTCCGTCGCCCGCCGAACCGCGCTCAAGGGCGCCGTGGCGCGCGAACGCCTCTCGGAGGAGGCGATGGTGATCGGCCAGCACCTCCGGATAGCGGTCGCCCAGCGCCTGGAGCAGGCTCGTCGAGCCCTCGATGTCGGTGAAGACGAGCGTGACGGTCCCCGCCGGCCGGCCGGCCTCCGGGGTATCGGTAGACGCCAATCGTGACTCCTGTTTCGACCCGTGGGCGAGCAGCCTACGCGCGGAACCGCATGACGGCAACGGCCGTAGCGCGTAACGTCATCTGAATGTTCGATCCGATGTTCGCAAATGACGGCTCGTGGGCAGGTTTCTCGTCCCGCGATCGTCGTGATGGTGGCTCTCGCGCTGATGGTGGCGGCACGGTATGGATTGTGCGCCTGACCGCGGGTGATCCCGATCCACACTCCTTCCGAGCGACGGCGCCTCGAGAGGTAGCGGCCAGGTAGCGCCCGAGCGTGGGCGCATGGAGCGTGGGCGCATGGAGCGTGGGCGGAGGGCCGTCGCGATGGCGGCATTCCGCGACGCTACCTTGACGGCGGGAGTGCAGACTTGGGCTGCCGCGCGAACCGGTGGAGCTTCCGCCGATTCAGGACAGGCAGCGGCGAACCGCGCCTCGGGGGCCAGCAATGATCGAGATCCGACTCATCGTTCATCGAATCTGGACGGAACACTTCGAAGACCTGGACGGTCGGCTCCGACTCCACAACGAACGAGCGGAGCTGCTCAAGGCGCTTCTCGAAGCGATCGGCGTCGAGGTCCGGGACTGGGGGGAGACCTTTGCACCGTACCCGCGCGAGAAGGTGACGGTCGACGTCGACGCCGGATCGATCGACAAGGTCGAAGCCGTCGTCGAGGGGACGGCCGAGTGGCTCAGGAACGGGCGGGTCCTCGACGTGGAGATCGGCATCGCGGGACGCGACCCGGTGTCACTCCGGAGGGTCCAGCCGAGACAACTCCTGGAACCGTTCATGGCGTCCGCCAACGGCGGTCGAGGTGGCGGCCACGAACCGGCAGCCGCACCTGTCACGGCTGGGGTCGAGCCGGATTGGGCCGCTGCGCCGCCTCGTTCTGCTCGGCCGCGCGGCGCCTTGGCCGCCCCGGCGATGATGGGCAATGGCGACGAGCCGCAGGCGGCCATGGCCGAGGCCGAACCCCCGGAGGCCGCCCGCCACGTGGCCTACGGACTGCTGCGCGGTCCCGCGGAGGTCGTCGCGCTCGAGGAGTTCGTACTCGAGGTCGGGCTGTCGCAGGCGCCCGCGGCTGGCGTTGCCGGACCGCCGTTGGCGCTCCCGCCCGTCGCTATCGAGCCGTACATCGTCGACGTTCGGATCGCCGCCCCCGGCTTCACGTTCCCCAGGAGGGAGCTGCAGCGTCGCCAGCTCGCGGTCAGCGCCGCGGACCCGTTCCCCGTCGTCAACGTCCGGCTCGTTCCAAAGCATCCGCAGGCGGACACCCTCGATCGCACGATCACCGCCGAATACTCGATCAACGGCGAGCGTCTTGGCGATGCCATCCGCTCGATCCGCGTCCTTCGAGCCAGCGACCTGCGGAGCCGGCCCGCGGCCGACCGCGTCGAAGCGGGCGTCAACGTCCTTGCCCCCACCGGAGAGGAGGTCGCCGACCTGACCGTGACCGTTCGAACATCGGATCGGCAGGGCTGGGTCGACTGGTCCTTCGAGTCGCCGCATGCCGATGTCGTCACGCCGAACGTGGTGCCGCTTTCGAGCAATATCGGCGACGCCGCAGCCTACATCCGCAACCAGGTCCAGCAGATCGATGCTGCCGAGGGCGCGGGTGGCGTCTTCAACGACGTCCTGGCGCTGGCGCATCGGGTGGCGCAGAGCATGCCGAGCGATGTCTGGAAGGCCATGCGCGCGGTGGCGACCAAGAAGGGCGCACCACCCACGATCCTGCTGGTGACCCAGGAGGCGCACGTTCCCTGGGAGCTCGCCAAGGTGGATCCGCCGCTGGTTGCCGGCAGCGGGCTGCCGCCGTTCCTTGCGGCCCAGGCGCGCATCGGGCGCTGGGTGCAGGCCGTTGCCGAGATCGACGGGCGAACCCGCCCATCGCCCAATCCCCCGCGCCGCAAGGACGTGGCATCGCTCGGGGTCGTGTGGGGCAGCTACGCCAAGACGTCCTGGTCGAGCCTGACCCACGCGGCGAAGGAAGCCCGGGAACTGATGAAGGTCTACGGCGCGGAGGCGATCAAGCCGACAAACAAGGCGATGTACGACCTGCTCCGCGGCGTCCCGCCGGCCGATCTTCTCCATTTCGCCGTGCACGGCCGATACAATCCACAGAACCCGGGCGCAGAGAGCGGGATCATCCTGACCGACGGCAACAGCCTGCATGCGAACGAGATCGCGGCACGCGAGCTGGCCTCGAAACCAGTCGTCTTCCTCAACGCGTGCCAGCTGGCCGCCGGCCAACTCGAGCTCGGGGCGTATTCCGGCGTCGCGGCCGCGTTCGTCGAGGCCGGGGCGAGCGCCGTCGTGGCGCCGCTGTGGAAGGTCGACGATGAGATCGCGCGGACGATCGCGCTCACGTTCTACGAGCGCGCCGCACGGGGCGACACGCTCAGCGAGATCCTGCGCAGCGCCCGTGAGGCGTTTGTCGATGCGTACGAGACGACATCGGCGACCTGGATGGCCTACCAGCTGTTCGGGCACCCGTCGTTCGTGGTGGGCGGTCTCCGTACGGCATAGGCCGGCACGTGGCGTAGAGGGGTGAGTGATGCCTGAGAACAGCTTTGACGATCGCGGCCGAGCCGAAGTCGACGATATCGTCCTGGAGGCACCGGGGCTGGAGGGCGAGGTCAGGGTCGAGCGGCCGGGGCCCGGAGGCGCGCTGCGCGGCAGTAGGGCTTGGACACAGCTCGACGATGCCCTGGCGAACGTCGGGATGCTGACCGAGCGGGAGATCGTCGTGGCGGGACCGCGGAGCGTGGGCGGTGGCGGTGGCGGAACACGGGGCGCCGGCCCGGAACCGGGAGACCGGCCCGTCATGACGCTCACCGTTCCGGGACCGAGGCCCGGCTTTGAGCAGGCGGTCCTCTCCAAGGACGAACACGGCGTCATGACCTGGCAATTCAAGGGTGGCCGGCGCGGCGGGCGCGCCGTTCGCGGCAGCCGGGCGTCACGCGTCTATACGATCGAGCGCACGACGGTCCCGACCCGCGGGTCCGGAGCCACGCGCGGCATTATCCCCGGCCTCGACAAGGTGATCCGGGTCATCACGTTCCCCATCGCCGACGCGATCGGCAAGGGCGCTCGCTTCGTGGCGCGCGACTGGGACATCAAGCGCCATCCGCCACGAATCCGCGCGTACGGCCCCGCGGGGCAGCTGAGCGACCTCGACGCGAAGGGCTGGAAGCGACTGTCAGACGGCCCGGTGCTGCTGTTCGTTCTCGGCACGTTCAGTACCACCGAGGGCGGGTTCGGTGCCCTGCCGGGCGCCACCCGGAGGGTGCTGGACAGTCGCTATGGGGGCCGCGTGATCGCATACGACCATCCGACGATCGCCGACGATCCCATCGAGAATGCGCGCTGGTTCCTGGAACAGGCGGCGGGACGGGCGCTCACGCTCGACATCGTGTGCCATTCACGCGGTGGTCTCGTGTCGCGGGCCATCGCCGAACGCCCGGAGAACCTCGCGGCCTTGAGCCCGGACGCTCACGTCCGGAGCATCGTCCTCGTCGGCGTGCCGAGCAACGGCACGATCCTCGCCGACGCGAACAACTGGAACGAGCTGCTCGATCGGGCGACGACGCTGCTCAACATGATCCCGGGGCCCGGCCTCGGCGACGCGCTCGAGACGGTCCTGGCGATCGTTCGATCGATCGCGGTCAGGACGGCCAACAACCTGAAGGGCCTCGATGCGATGGTGCCGGGAGGCGATTTCCTCACGAAGCGATTGAACGTTGCCGCTCCGGGCAATGCGTCGTACCACGCAATCGTGTCCGACTACGAGCCGAAAAACCCCGGTCTCCGGGCGTGGCTCGACGATGCGGCGCGCGACTCACTCTTCAAGCAGAGACCGAACGACATGATGGTCACGATCGAGAGCATGACCGGCGTCAACGGCTCCAGCCGATTCCCGGTCGCGGATCGCCGAGCATTCGCTCCGCGCGATGGGATCGAGCACGCGCGCTACTTTCCCGAAAAGGTGACTGAAACGGCTCTTCTGGACTGGCTCCGCGGGTAGTTGATGATGCCGACGGGTCTGGGCACGCCGCCTGCTGGACCGGCGACAGACGCGCGCGACGTCGGCACCAACGATCGCAACGATCGCTGGGGTCGGGACTTCAATCCCGATCGCCTGGCGCTGCTGGAGCTTCGAATGTGGAAGGCGTACTACCGGCGTCAGCCGGCGCGCCTGCTTGGATTGCTCATCCTTGCCAACCGCGAACAGGCACGGGTCGGCTGGCCGCGGGCCGTCATGGCCGCGTTCTGGCTGACGCGGGCCGCGATCGGCTTCGCCCGCTCAACGGGCGAATATGGGCGGTTCGAGCACGACATCGTGCGCGGCTACCGAACCCTCGGGTTGCCGGAACACGTTGACGCGGACGAGGTGGCGCGGCGCGAGCTGCGCTGGTGGGTCGTGCGACGCGAGGTCGGGCTGACCGCCGGTGCGGCGGCAGGAGACGCCATCACCGCCGTCTACGCGGCGATCTACGGCGTGCCCGAGGCGAGCGTCTCGGAGGCCGGTGGCTGCGCGGGCTCGCGGCGGAGGTACGCGACCGGGGCGCACTCGCGGATCCGGATGGCCCAACCGCGCCCGGCCGCCGGTACTGGCCCCAGGTCGCCCGCCTGCTCAGGGATTCGTATCGGTCCCTGCACGCGGCGCTCGCGAACACCGAACGCGACGGAGCCTGAGGCTGGTGGACACCGTCGCCCTGGTGACGTTGCTGGCCGTCGTCCTGGTGAAGGAGATCGGCGTCCCGATCCCGATTCCGGGCGACCTCCTGGTCATCACGGCCGGGGTCGCGGCATCGGGTCAGGGCATCTTCGCGGTCGCCGTCCTGATCGGGATCCTGCTCGCCGGGTACGTCGGTGGAAGCGTCCAGTTCGTGCTGGTTCGCGGGGTGATGCGCGAGCGGCTGCTCGCCCTGTTCGCCCGG
>JANNUK010000418.1:0-4501 GCA_031395155.1 Chloroflexota bacterium
CCGGGCCTGTCGGCCGGGCCATGCCCAGTACACGACGTGGTGCGACGATCGCGGGTTCGTGGTCGAGGACGGCGTGATCATGCGCCATGCCGAGGACGAGTTCCTGCTCACCGCCGCCGAGCCCAATTTCGCCTACTTCGCGGATCTCATCGGTCGACACGATGTCGCGATCGAAGAGGTCAGCGACGACTACGCGACCCTGGCGTTCCAGGGGCCGCGATCGCGCACGATCCTCGAGACGCTCGCTCCGGAGGTTGCCGGCCTCGGCTACTTCGCGCTCACGCCCGCGACGATCGGGGGCATCCCTGTGACGATCTCCCGAACCGGGTTCACGGGCGACCTCGGCTTCGAGGTGTGGGTCGCCTCGGGCGACGCGCTCGCCGTCTGGGATGCCGTCGTCGACGCGTCGCACGGCCACGGCGTGATCCCGTTCGGCCTCCAGGCGCTCGACATGAGCCGGATCGAGGCAGGGTTGCTGCTCCTCGACGTCGATTTCACCTCGAGCCGATTTGCCTGGACGGACGAGGATCGCTCGACGCCCACCGAGCTCGGCCTCGGCTGGATGCTGCGCGGGATCGAGGCCAACGACCGGCCCTTCATCGGCCGCCGAGCGATCCTGCGAGAGATGACCGAGAAGACCTCGCGCTGGCGGATGACCGGGATCATCGTGGACTGGCAGGACTACGACCGGGTCTACACGAACGCCGGACTCATCCCGCCCAAGAATCACACGCCGGTCCACGAGGAATTCTTCCTGTACGACGACGACCTCAAGCAGGTTGGCTATGCAACGAGCTACGCGTACTCGCCGATCCTCCAGCGCCATATCGCCCTGGCCCGCGTTCGGCCGAACCTGGCGACTCCGGGGACGCGGGTACGCCTCGAGATTGGCGTCAACCACCGCTACGAGTACGTGGTCGCACACACCGCGCGGCTGCCGCTCTACAACCCCGAGCGAAAGACGGCGTGAGATGACGAAGAAGACAACGGCGACGAAGGCGGCGACCACCCCGAAGGCCGCGACCACCCCGAAGGCGGCGACCAGCACGACCCCCAGGTCCACCGGCACGACGCGCCGGCACGCCGCCGGCGACGACCACCGCTACGACGCCATCGTCGTGGGCGGCGGCCACAACGGTCTCGTCAACGGGGCCTATCTCGCCAGGTCCGGCCTGCGCACGCTGATCCTGGAGCGGCGCCACCTGGTCGGCGGAGCCGCGATCACCGAGGAACTGCATCCCGGCTTCTGGTTCACGACCTTCTCCTACGCGCTGAGCCTGCTGCGGCCGGACATCATCCACGAGCTGGAGCTCACCAAGCACGGCTTCATGCCCCTGCTGATGGCGAACACGTTCGCCCCGAAGGAGAACGGGGACTACCTGCTCCTCAGCCAGGATCGTGGCGAGAACCTGCGCGAGATCGCTCGGCACTCGAGGCACGACGCCGACGCCTACGACCAGTACGAGCACGACATCTCACAGGTCTGCCAGCTCATCAAGCCGCTGCTGGACATGGTCCCGCCGGACCTGTTCAGCGACGATCCGGCCGAGCTGCTGGCGCTGGCCGGGCTTGGCCAGCACTTCCGGCGCGCCCAACCACGGGTGGTCCAGAACGCGATCCGGTTGCTGACGGGCAGCGCCGCGGATTTCCTGGACGATTACTTCGAATCGGCCATCCTCAAGGGGCTGTTCGCCTCGTCGTCGATCATCGGCACCAAGGTCGGGCCGTACTCGCAGGGCTCGGGTCTCGTGCTGCTCTTCCACACGATGGGGGAGCACGACGGCGTGTTCGGGGCGTGGGCGTTCCACAAGAAGGGCAACGGCGGGTTCACCCAGGTCCTGGCTCGCGCCGCCCAGTCGTTCGGGGCGGAGATCCGGTTGGAGTCGCCGGTCGCGAACGTCATCACGAAGGGCGGACGGGCGACCGGCGTCGCCCTCTCCGACGGCACCGAGTACCACGCCGACATCGTCGTCAGCGCTCTGGACCCGCGGCGGACGTTCCTCGAGCTGGTCGAGCCGCGCGAATTGCCCACCGACCTCGTCGAGAACATTCAGCGGTTCCGCTTCCAGGGCACCTCGTCAAAGGTCAACTTCGCGCTCGACGGCCTGCCCAACTTCCCGGCCCTGGCCGATCGTGGATCGGAACCCTTCCGCGGGTTCACGAACATTGGACCGTCGATGGAGTACCTCGAGCGAGCGTTCGACGACGCCAAGTACGGCTGGTACAGCCAGCGCCCGTACATCGACATGGCGGTCCAGTCCACGATCGACCCCGACATGGCGCCGGCAGGCAAGCACGTCATGTCGTGCTTCATCCAGTACACGCCGTACAAACTCCGCGAGAGCGACTGGGACGCGGAGCGCCAGAACCTCGGCGACACGGTGCAGCGGACGCTCGAATCGTTCTTCCCCGGCATCGGCAGCCTCGTGCTCCATCGCGAGGTCGTCACGCCGCTCGACATCGAACGGGTGGTGGGCCTGTCCGAGGGCAACATCTTCGCCGGCGAGTTCCTGGCGCCCCAGATGTTCTTCTTCCGGCCGGCGCCCGGCTGGTCGCAGTACCGGACGCCGATCGACGGCTACTACCAGTGCGGATCCGGCACGCACCCCGGCGGCTGCGTCATGGGCGCGCCCGGAAAGCTCGCGGCGGGTCAGATCCTGAAGGACCGGGCCACCCGGGGTCCATGACCTCGGATTCTTCAGCGGACTCGCGCACGAGCGGCCGGGTGCAGCAGACACCGATCCCGCTGAACTCAGCGAACCCTCGAAATGCCTCCCAGTCATCGAGCCAGACGGCATTGAGCGTGACGGGTCACCGAATCCGACGTTCTGGGTGCAGTGGCCACGTTCGCTGAGGCGGGATCTGATTACTCGGGCTCATCTGAGGTTGCGCGGGACGCAAGAGCCTCGCAACCGTAACCGGCGATACTGGTCGCATACGGAAGCAATCACAGGATCAGCGAACGACGACGGAAGGGGACCGAGCGATGGCGAACGATCTCAACGGCCGCGTGGCCCTGATCACGGGTGCCAGCCGCGGCATTGGTGCCGCCATCGCCCGCACGCTGGCCGCCGACGGCGTACGCCTGGGCCTTGCCTCGCGCAGCGGCGACGACCTCGGCATGGACGGCGTGGTGGCGATGCCCTGCGACGTGCGTGACCAGGCCGCCCTCGCGCGCGTCGCGGCCGCCACGGCGGAGCGATTCGGCGGGATCGACATCCTCATCGTCAACGCCGGCGTGGGCGCGTACGGGCCGTTCCTGGAGCTGCCGGCGGAACAACTCGAGGAGATGATCGACGTCAATGTCAAGGGCGCCCTGTACGCCGTCCGCGCCACGCTCCCGTACCTGCTCAAGAGCGACGCGGGCGAGATCGTCACGATCGCCAGCGAGGCCGGGCGGCGGGGCCTGCCCAACGAGGCGGTGTACTGCGCGTCCAAGTTCGCCCAGGTCGGCCTGACCCGGGCCCTGGACCACGAGCTCCGTGAAAAGGGCATCCGCTGCACGAACGTCTGTCCGGGCGGTGTCTCGACCGACTTCGCGATGGGCCGAGGCCGCACGCCGGGAATGGCGGCGCTCGACGGCATGATGCGGCCGGACGATGTCGCCGAGGTCGTCGAGTTCGTCCTCACCCGGTCGCGCAACCACCGCATTCTCGAAGTCGCGCTTCGTCCGGTGACCGAGACGTCCTGGGGTTAGGCAGGACGCGCCGTCAGGACGGTGTCCGTCACGCCGCCTGTCGCGGTGGGTTTGTGATAGGCTCCTACAAATCATCCTGACGAGGCCGGCAACGCGGGCGGATGCCGGACGTCCCAGCGAGACAGCGGAGGAACGGGCGTGAGCGAGGACTTCTTTTCGGACGTGACAGGGATCATCCCGTTCGGTGGCCCGGACGCTTCGGATCCGCTGTCGTACAAGGTCTATCAACCCGACCGGATGGTTCTCGGCAAGCGGATGGAAGACCACCTGCGGATCGCCGTTTGCCTGTGGCATTCGTTCGCCTGGCCCGGCTCGGACGTCTTCGGCGTCGGGACCTTCGATCGACCGTGGCTCGCTGCAGGCCAGGACCCAATGGTCGCCGCGCGCGCGAAACTCGACGCCGCGTTCGAGTTCCTCACCAAGCTCGGCGTCCCGTTCTTCTGCTTCCACGACGTCGACGTGTCGCCGGCGGGCGCGACGTTTGCCGAGTCGCGAGCGAACCTGGACACGGTCGCAGGATGGATCGTCGAGCACATGGATCGGACCGGGAAGCGCCTGCTGTGGGGAACCGCGAACCTCTTCAGCCATCCGCGCTACGCCGCGGGCGCGGCCACGAACCCGGATCCCGACGTCTTCGCCTATGCCGCGGCGCAGGTCAAGGTCATGCTCGAGACCACGCAGCGTCTCGGTGGCGCCAACTACACCCTGTGGGGCGGCCGCGAGGGCTACGAGACGCTGCTGAACACGGATCTCGCCCGTGAGGAGGCGCAGCTTGCGCGGTTCCTGACGCTCGTCGCGGAGCAC
>JANNUK010000427.1:0-1982 GCA_031395155.1 Chloroflexota bacterium
GTCCCGACAAGCGACGCGCCGATCAGCTTCGCGAACCAGTCGATGAGCTCCTCGTCGCCGGCAAAGACTTCCTGGAGAAAGCGATCCCAGCGCGGACAGGTCGCCCGCGGGTCGTAGTCGAGCCGCGTGGACCGACTCACCATGTCAGCAGGTCGCCCGACCCGCAGGGCGCCGGTCCGGAGATCGACGAGCCCGTTCTCACACCCAAGGATCCAGGGGTCCGGGTCCCAGGCGTCCCCGCTCGTGGCCGCTGGCATCATCGACGCCGTGATCCGCAGGCCCGCCGCGATCGCGTCGTCTGTTGCTCCCGCGGCCATGATCGCCGCGATGGTCCGCTCACGCATCTCGCTGTCGGCGATGCTCAGCGCCTCTGCGTAGCGGTCGCGGAGCACGTCGAGCCAGAGCCTACGGACCCCTTGGTCCCGGTCCGGTCGCCAGCGGTGACCGTGCCAGACCAGCCAGATCCGTCGACCGTGGTCGAACCGCACCTCGGCCCCCTTGCGGCTGGCGAAGTGGTGGGCCGCGAGCGACTGTCGGCTGAGGTGATCGACTCGGTCGGCGGCCGCTTCGCCGGGATCTGCCCACGGACCGCCGGGCTCATCGTCGGCGTCGAGGAGCGGACGCGACGCGGCCGGGCGCCTCGCTTCGCCCAGACGCGCCCCGGGTGGCTTGCTCCCGATTGAGACGGCGATCGTCCGAACCTCGCCGTCCGGGAGGGGCGGCTGGCATCGGCCGGCATTGACCGCCAGCAATGCGACCTCGATCTCGGTCGCCGTCATGCCGCGGTGGCGCATCGTGCCGGCCAATGACGTCAGCCGGACGTTCCGCTCGCCTTCGAGAATGCTGTCCGAATCACCTGGTCGGTCGTCCGCACTCCGTCGCGATCGTTCGGTTTCGGCGATCCACGCCGGCGCGTCCGCGATCCCATCCTCGAGCGAGACGACCCACTCGTAGCGAACGCCGCTGACGTGGAGCGAGGGCGGGACGACGATGTAGGAGCCGGGCCCACGCAGGTCGACATGCGCCCTGACGCCAACCATTGGCCGGATCGAGATAGAGGTGCGGTAGATCAGATGGTGGCCGCGCCCCGTCTTCGCCATCGCGGTCGTCGGGAGCTTGTCGCTCCGGAAGACCGTCGCGGGGTCCGCGACGTCCACGTCGACCACGATGATGCCGTCCGGAACGACGGCGCCGATGTTTGCGGTGGGCGACATGCCCCACCACGTGCGGATCTGATCGGCGGCCGTGGTCGCGTCGCTGAGGCCGTTCTTCGTCCGGGGATGCTTGCCGGGCGATGAGCATCCCGGCCGACGGCAATCGCACGCGCTGCCGATCGGCGTGTGTAACGGAACCACTGTCCAGCCCGCCGCTGCCATCGCCAGAGCGCTGTCGAGGAGGGCACTCATGCGTCGGTCGACTCAATGGCCAGTAGTTCGCCCGGATCACAACGGTGACCGCAGGCGGGCAACGCCCGCGCGGCTTCCGCGACGTCCAGGAGCGCTGGCGGGCCGTTCCGGTTGGCCTCGGTCCCGGTGCGGGGCTGCTCCAGGAACGCGTCGATCAAATCAGCGACAGCGACGGCCAGGCGATCGCCACTCATTCGTCGCCCGCGGCCGCAAGGCCGGCGAGGCAGCGCCGGACGATGCTCGCCGCGGGCCGATACTCGCCCTCGACGTTCGCAATGCGTCGGCCCGAGACGCCAAGACGATCGCCGAGCGCCCGCTGTGTCAGCCCGGAGCGAATCCGTTCAGCTTTGAGGTCGATACCGCGAAGTTGCGGGGCGGCTTGCGTCTGCATTCAGCAAACGTACGCAGGCCCGAAGCTCCTGCCAGCGCCCTTTTAGCCCGGATCCACCGAACATCCCCGCCTGACGGCCCGAATCGGCCCGTTCGCAGAGTTCGACGGGTGAGCGACGACCCACGGAGGTCCCGACGGGCTCGATGAGGCGCCGACGGTGGGTCAGAGACCCTGATCCGGCGCCC
>JANNUK010000534.1:0-2495 GCA_031395155.1 Chloroflexota bacterium
ACGACGGACTCGGTCGCCAAGGTGTCCACCGTCACGATCGATCTCCCCGCGGCGGACGGTAGCGGAGTGCGTGAGGTGCGCATCAGCGGCATCGCCAAGGGGGTCGGCATGATCCACCCACAGATGGCCACGATGCTGTCCGTACTCCTGACCGATGCGGCCATCGACCCCCAAACGCTTCACGGGATCCTTCGGATGGCCACCGCCCGGACCTGGAACCAACTCTCGGTCGACGGGGACACGAGCACCAACGACACCGTGTTCGCCCTGGCCAGCGGGGCCGCCGGGACAGAGGGAGTGGCCTCCGGATCGCCTGCGGCGGCCACGTTCGCGGCGGCCGTGCACGCCGTGGCCCGCGATCTTGCACGACAGCAGGCCGCCGACGGCGAAGGAGCGACCACGCTGATCACCTGCCAGGTGTCGGGCGCCGTCGATGATGCCGATGCCCGGGCGATTGCCCGGTCCGTCATCTCGTCGAGCCTGGTCAAGGCCGCCGTCCACGGGCGCGACCCCAATTGGGGTCGGATCGCCGCCGCAGCCGGGAATGCCCGGCTCCCGGGGGCCGCGATCCTCGAGGCCGCCGGCCTGGATTCAGCCGCAGCCGCCACGCGGGAGGGGGACGCGGCAGCCGTCGACGCCGACCGGCTGCGGATCGCCATCGCGGGACACGCGGTGTTCGACGGGCGAACCGGCGGTCCGCTCGACTTCGATCGCCCGGCTGCCCGGCGCGACATGGACGGGCCCGAACTCCTGCTGCGCCTCGACCTCGGTCTCGGCACGGGGCGCGGCGAGGCATTCGGGTGCGACCTCAGTGAAGCCTACGTTCGCGAGAACTCGGAGTACACGACGTGAGTGAAGTGCTGGTCATCAAGCTCGGTGGAACCACCATCGCCGAGCAGCGCCACGTCCTCGACGAGATCGCCGCGATCGCCCGACGCCGGCCCACTGTGCTGGTCCACGGCGGCGGCCGGCGGATGACCGAATGGATGGATCGGCTCGGAATGACCGCCACCTTCCGGGGCGGCCTGCGGATCACCGACGCGGCCGCGCTCGAGGTCGCCGCTGCCGTGCTTCGCGGCGTGATCAACAGCGAGCTGGTGGCCGGCCTGCGCGGCCTCGGCGTTGACGCCGTGGGCCTGTCGGGAGTCGATGGCGGCCTGCTCATCGCGGAGCGAATCCCGGAACTCGGACTGGTCGCCCACGTCGTCGGCCTCCGCCGCGATCTCCTGGACTCGATCCTCGTGGGCAACCAGGTGCCGGTCGTCGCGCCACTCGCCCGAGACGAGACCGGCACGGTGTGCAATGTCAATGCCGACGACGTGGCGGCCGGCATCGCGGCGGGTCTCGGTGCGCGGCAACTCGTCCTGCTGACCGACGTGGATGGTGTTCGCGGAGCCGATGGCGAGCGGATCAATCACCTCTCGGCCGGTGAGGCAGAGACGCTTATCGCGTCCGGTGTCATCGCGGGGGGCATGGTACCGAAGGTCCGGGCGGCGCTGGCCGCGCTGACCTGGGAGGGTACCGAGGCGATCATCGCCGACGCCGGCGTTGCGGGTGCGCTCGACCGTGCCATGTCGGATCCGACGTTCGGTACGCGAATCGCCTCGGCTCGTCCCGCGGAAATCGGCAGCCGATGAGCGCCTCGAAGCGCGCCAGGCAGCGGATCATCCGTGAAATCGTCGCCCGCGACGCCATCGCCAGCCAGGCCGCGCTCGCGGAGCGATTGGCCGTCCGCGGGTTCAACGTCACCCAGGCCACGGTCAGCCGCGACATCGCCGAGCTGGGACTGGTCAAGGCAGCCCGTGCTGCCGGACACGTGTACGTGTCACCGGACGATCTCGCGACGCCGACGGGTCCCTCGTCGAATGAGCGCCTCCGTCGAATCCTCGCCGATGTCCCGGTGACCGTCGGGCGCAGCGGCCTCAGCCTCGTCCTCACCGGGACCCCGGGTACGGCCAGCGTCGTGGCCCAGGCCATCGATGAATCGACGCTGGTCGAGCAGGAGGGGACGCTGGCCGGCGATAACACGCTGCTCGTCCTGTTCGCCGACGAGGAGCGCCTTGCGCGCTGGCTCGCCCGATTTCGTGAGATCCAGGGGCTGTCGGTCCCCGGCGCGTCGCCCGTTGCGCCCTTGTCGCCAGTGGCACTGTCGGAGGTCATCCCATGAAGAACGTCGTCCTCGCCTACTCCGGCGGACTGGACACGTCTGTTGCCGTCGCCTGGCTGCAGGAGCAGTTCGGAGCCAACGTGGTCACCCTGACCGTCGACGTGGGCGGTGGCTCCATGCGCGACGGTGTCGAACGCCGGGCCATGAGCGCCGGTGCGTCGCGGGCCTACGTGGTCGATGCTCGCGAGCGCTTTGCGACGGACTTCGTCTGGCCACATCTCCAGGCAAACGCCCTGTACCAGGGCACCTATCCGCTGGCCACCGCTCTCGCCCGCCCGCTCATCGCGCAGCTCCTGGTGGAGGTCGCCCGGCGCGAGGGTGCCGATGC
>JANNUK010000527.1:0-2714 GCA_031395155.1 Chloroflexota bacterium
CACCGCCCTTGAATCCGAGCCTCGTGGGTGGCGCATCCCACGATTCGAGGGGTCCCGGCTTCTGGACGCGGACGCTCGATGCGAACCGGTCGGGGAAGATCTGGTAGAAGACCGCGTCGCGGACCCAGCCGGGCGGATCGACGATCAAGGAATCCTCCTGCGCGGTGCGAGTGCGCGTTGCGAATCCGACGACGACTCGCCGTGGTCGATCGACGGCGACCGGATGCGATACTCCGCTGATGCCGATCCTGCCACGTCGCGCGCTGGCCCGTGGGCGGATCTCGGCGGGCCTGTTCGCGATGCTCGTGGCTGCGGCCGCCTGCGCCGGCACACCAGTGCCGTCCGGCTCGGCCTCGCCTACCGCCGGAGCAACCACGCCGGCCACCCCGGGCCCCGGCTCGGGACCTGCCTGCCCGCCACCGGCGCCCGGGCTCCCGATCGGCGAGCACTGGTGGGACGACCGCGTCTTCTACGAGGTCTTCGTGCGCAGTTTCGCCGACGGTGATGGGGATGGGATCGGCGACCTGCGCGGACTGACCGATCGCCTCGACTACCTCAACGACGGCGATCCCGCCACGACCGACGACCTGGGCGTAACCGGGCTATGGCTGATGCCGGTCGCCGAGTCCCCGAGCTATCACGGTTACGACGTGGTCGACTATCGGACCGTCGAATCCGATTTCGGATCCAACGACGACTTCCGCGCGTTCGTCGCGGCGGCTCACGAACGCGGTATCAATGTGGTCGTGGACTTCGTGATCAACCACACCTCGGTTCAGCACCCGTGGTTCGTGGATGCGCGTACCCCCGGCTCGGAGCACGACGACTGGTACGTGTGGCTCGGGCAGCCGCCGGGCTGGGGCGGCCCGAGCGGGCAGACCGTCTGGCACCCGGCCGGCGGGCGCTCGTACTACGGCCTGTTCTGGGAGGGGATGCCGGACCTGAACCTCGAAAACCCCGAGGTGACCGCCGAACTGGCAGACGTGGCTCGGTTCTGGTTGGAGGAGATGGCGGTGGACGGCTTCCGGCTCGACGCCGCCCAGCACCTCGTCGAAGAGGGCACGTCCCAGATCGATACTCCCGCGACGCACGCCTGGCTCCGCGACTTCCGCGACGCGATCCATGCCGTGCGGCCCGAGGCGCTCGTTCTCGGGGAAGTGTTCAACACCCGACTCGTCACCGCCTCGTACGTCGAAAGCGGATCGCTGGACCTCGTCTTCGACTTCGACCTCGCCGGCACGATCCGGAACGCGGTCAGGCTCGGCGACGCGATGTCGGTGGTCGCGTCGCTCGCCGAGCTGGGGGAACGCTATCCGGCCGGCGGGGTCGCCACGTTCCTGTCGAACCACGACCAGAACCGGGTCATGTCCGAGCTGCGCGGCGACTTCGACGCGGCCCGAAGCGCCGCAGCCGTCCTCCTTACGGCGCCGGGCGTTCCGTTCCTGTACTACGGCGAGGAGGTCGGCCTCCAGGGTCGCAAGCCGGACCCGGAGATCCGCACGCCGCTGCCGTGGACCGCGGTCGAACCCGGCCGGGGATTCACCACCGGCACACCATGGGAGGCGTTCGCGCCGGGGGCCGAATCCGCGACCGTGGAGACCCAAGCCGCCGACCCGGAGTCGCTGCTGGCCGCATATCGGGACCTGGTGCGGCTGCGTGGCGAGCACCCGGGGCTCAGCGGGGGCACGCTGATCCCGGCGTCGACCGGTTCACCGTCGGTGGCAGCATGGCTGAGCGTGGGCAGCGGCGAGACGCTGTTGATCGTCCACAACCTGTCCGACGAAGACCTCTCCGGGGTCGGCCTCACGTTCGGCGCCGGGTCACTCTGCGGGGTGCCGACCGCCGAAGTCCTGGCCGCCGTGCCGGCCTCCGCAGCGTCCGACGGCCCCGTCGGGAGCATGTCCGGGCCAGACGTCCAGCCCGATGGGGGCGTCAACGGCTACGTGCCTCTCGACCGGCTCCCCGCCCACTCCAGCTGGGTGATCCGCGTCAGCCCTTGACCCCGCCGATCGCCAGGCCGGACGTGATGTAGCGCTGGGCGAAGAAGTAGACCACGGCCGGCGGGAGCGCGAACATGATCGCGAACGCCGAGAACAGCGACCAGGGAGTGCTCGCGAACGTCCCCTGCATGCTGTAGAGCGCCATCGCCAGGGTCTGGTCCTCGGCCTTCGTCAGGAACTGCCACGAGAAGTAGAACTCCGTCCAGCCGCCGATAAAGCCCAGGAATGCCGTGACCGCGAGCGCCGGCGTGGCCAGCGGCAAAACGATCTTGACGAACGTCTGGTTGGTGGTCGCCCCGTCGACGGCGGCCGCCTCCTCGAGCTCTTTCGGGATCGTGTCGAGGTAGCCCTTCAGGTTCCAGATCGCAAACGGCAGCAGGCCGGAGATGATCGCCATGGCGACGCCGAGAAGCGAGTTGCGCAGGTTGAAGTCGCCCAGGATCGGCAAGGTCAGCTGGAACTGGTTGAGCAGGACGAACAGTGGCGCGAGCGTGGCGACCGCCGGCAGCATCAGGACGCCCAGGATCGCGATCATCAGCAGCTCGCGAAGCCGGAACTTCAGGCGCGAGAACGCATACGCGGCCGACACGCCGATCACGACCGAGACCAACGCGCTCCCGAGGGCGATCTTCAGGCTGTTGAGACCGAGGTCGACGAAACCGATCGGGTTGTTCGTCGGCTGCGCGATGACCTGGGCGTAGGCGTCGAACGAGG
>JANNUK010000531.1:0-1961 GCA_031395155.1 Chloroflexota bacterium
AACCGCCCTGGGTTTCGTGGAGACTCGGCTGATTGGATTTCAGGCGGCCGCGCTGGTCGCCTGGCGTGAATGGTAGGCCGCCTCGAACTCGACCGGCGGGATGTCGCCGCAGGCCCCGTGGAGCCTGCGGGTGTTCCAGAAGTGGACCCACTCTGCGGTGGCCAGCTCGACCTCGTCGACCGTCCGCCCGGGCCCCTGGCGGTTGATCAGCTCGGCCTTGTACAGCCCGTTGACCGACTCGGCCAAGGCGTTGTCGTAGCTGTCGCCCTTCGAGCCGACCGAGCTGACCGCCTCGGCCTCGGCCAGGCGGTCGGTGTACTTGATAGCCAGATATTGGACCCCACGGTCGGAGTGATGGATCAAGCTCCCGAGGTCGTCCGTCCGCCGGTGCCAGAGGGCCATCTCGAGGGCATCGAGGGCGAGCTCGGTGTGCAGGCTGGCCGACACCCGCCAGCCGACGATCGCCCGGGAGAAGACATCGACCACGAAGGCGGTGTAGACGAAGCCCGCCCGGGTCCAGACATAGGTCAGGTCGGCGACCCACAGGCGGTTCGGGGCCGGGGCGGCGAAGACCCGCTCGACGAGATCGGCCGGACGCTGACTGACGGGCGCCGGCCGGGTCGTGCGGATGCGCTTGGTGCGAGACGCGCCGGCCAGGCCGAGACCGCGCATCAGCCGAGCCACCTGGTCGCGGCCGACGTCGATGCCTTCCCGGCGCAGGACCCGCCAGGCCTTGCGCACGCCGTACACGGAAAAGTGCTCGGCGTGGATCCGGCTGATGTCGGTGCTGAGTTCGGCATCGCGGACGGACCGGGCCGACGGTGGTCGGACCTTCGCCGCGTAGTAGGACGATGGGGCGATCGCCAGGATCCGGCAGATCGGCTCGACCCCGTACGAGCGTCGGTGCTCGTCGATGTAGGTGGTCATCGCGGTGAGCGGCGGTCGAGCTCCGCCCCGAAGAAAACCGCCGCGCTCTTGAGGATCTCGTTGGCCCGGCGCAGCTCGCGGTTCTCGCGTTCGAGGACCTTGATCCGTTCCCGCTCCTCGGTCGTCAGGCCGCCGCGATCACCGCGATCGACTTCGGCCTGGTGGACCCAGAGCCGAAGCGACTCGGGGCCGATGCCGAGCTGGCGGGCGACGTGGGTGACCGCCCCGTGGCGATCCCCTCGTTCGGCCGCCGTCTCGGCCACCAGCCGGACCGCTCGCTCCCTCAGCTCGGGTGGATACCGGCGCTGGAATGGGCTCGTGTTGCTGCTGCTGTCGTGTGCCATGACTCCATCTTCCTCCAAGCGATGGAGTCTCCACTGAAGTCAGTACGGTTCACTAGGGGCGCTCGGGATATATCGGGACGAGACGACCGGAGCCTTCGTAGTGGTCCTGCCCAACGATCCGGCCAAGCGCTTCACTCTCGACAGGCTCGGCACCCTCGCGGGCCCGGTCGTCTCGCGAATCTCCGACTACAACGCCGACGCCGTGGCGCGGGTACACAGCCAGGTCGATGCTCTCTTCAGCTCGACCTTTGCCGAGCATACCTACGCGGCGTTCTACGATCCGAAGGACGACAAGATCGTCGTGAATACGGACGCATCCGAGGTAGTTCTCCGGGATGCGCTCGCCGGCGACTGGGAAATGGTGAAATACGAGGCTGGCGGACTCGTCCCCCTCGCGACCCGGTGGGCAGACACCTCGCCTTTCTGGGGTGGGGCGGCCGTCACTGATGGCACCTACCTTTGCACCCTCGGGTTCAATGCCCTAAAGAGCGGCGTTAGCAAGATGGTGACCGCCGGCCACTGCTTCCCTAGCAACGGACTGTCAGTGTGGTCTCCTGGCAGTGGCCAATCGATGGGAACGTTTGCGAATAAGACCTGCGTGAGTGGCAACGACTACGCGCTCATCGGTGGCGCAAGTTATGCCCCAAAGATCTATATCGGCGGTGGAACATCCACAACCGGGTATCTGGT
>JANNUK010000535.1:0-4125 GCA_031395155.1 Chloroflexota bacterium
GCGGGCCGCGTGCTACCGCGTGCGCGGGAAGCCCAGGTCCACCTTTGACGTGGCGGGGTCGGGCCAGCGCGAAGTCACGACCTTGCCGCGGGTGTAGAAGTTGATCCCTTCCGGCCCGTACATGTGCGTGTCACCGAAAAGGGACGATTTCCACCCGCCGAAGCTGTAGTACGCGACCGGCACCGGGATCGGGACGTTGATCCCGACCATGCCCGCGTTCACCTCGAACTGGAACTGGCGAGCGACCCCGCCGTCCCGGGTAAAGATCGACGTCCCGTTGCCGTACGGGTTGTCATTGATGAGCCCCACGGCGTCGGAGTACGTCGGGACCCGGACAATCTCCAGCACGGGGCCGAAGATCTCGTTCCGATAGCACTCCATGTCCGGCGTGACCCGGTCCAGCAGCGAGACCCCCAGGAAGAACCCCTCGCCATCCTGGTACAGCACGTGCTGCCGCCCGTCGACGACGACGTCGGCGCCGGCCGCCTGGCCGCTCGCGATGAACGAAGCGACCTTGTCGCGATGCTCGCGGGTGATGAGCGGGCCCACCTCGGCCTCGGGATCCGTACCTGGACCCACCTTGACCTTGGGAAGACGCGCCGAGATCGCCTCGACGAGTGGATCCGCCGCGTCGCCGACGGCGACGACAACCGAGATCGCCATGCAGCGCTCCCCCGCCGAGCCGTAGGCGGCGGACACTGCGGCATCGGCGGCCATCCCGATGTCGGCGTCGGGCAGGACGATCATGTGATTCTTCGCCCCGCCGAGCGCCTGGACGCGCTTTCCGTTTCGAGTCCCTGTCTCGTAGATGTAGCGCGCCACCGGGGTGGAGCCCACGAACGACACCGCGGCAATCTCCGGGTGCTCCAGGATCCGATCCACGGCGACCTTGTCGCCGTGGACGACGTTGAACACGCCGTCCGGGACGCCCGCCTCCTTGAGGAGTTCGGCCAGATAGTTCGAGGCGGATGGATCCTTCTCGGACGGCTTCAGGATGAACGTGTTGCCGCAGGCGATGGCGTTCGCGAACATCCACATCGGGACCATCGCCGGGAAGTTGAACGGGGTGATGCCGGCGACAACGCCGAGCGGCTGGCGGATCGAGTAGACATCGACGCCGGTCGAGGCCTGTTCAGTGAAGCCGCCCTTCAGAAGCTGCGGGATCCCGCAGGCGAACTCGAGGTTCTCGAGACCGCGGGCGACCTCACCGAGCGCGTCCGACGGGACCTTGCCGTGCTCCGCGGTGAGATGCGCCGCGATGTCCTTGCGATGGGCGTCGGCGAGGTTCCGGATTCGGAACATGATCTCGGCCCGCCTGCCGATCGATGTCGCCCGCCAGGCGGGGAACGCATCGGTGGCAGCACGAACGGCCCGATCGACCTCTTCGACCGAGGCGAAGTCGACCGCACGGGTCTGTCGACCCGTAGCCGGGTCGAACACGGGGCCGGCCCGCCCGGACGTGCCTGCCACGAGGCCCCCACCGATCCAGTGATTGACCCGCTCGTAGGTCGCGGGTGCGGAGCCGCTGCCGGCCCGGGGTTCAGCAGTCTGGGTCATCGTGGTCCTCTCATCCGCGTCGTGCGCTCGACATCCTACCCCGTCACCCGGTCCCCGATCAGAATCTCGGTCGACTCGCAGGGTCGGGCCAATCGGGCTCCTGCGTGTCGCCGGCGCCGTGCCTCGCGGCTGAGCGGCGCTCTACCCGGTCGGCGATCGAACGACCCGCGACCAGCACGACGGCGCACCCGCCGGCAATCGCGACGGCAATGACCTGGGCGGCATTGAGCCCGCCCGAAACCGGCTCGTCCCGCCAGGTGACTGCGACGACGACGCGGACGACGGCCCACAGACCGATCGCCAATGCGAGGGCCCGACCGTCGCGCCTTGCGAAGGCGCCGCCGGCGACCATGCCGCCGAGGACGACGAGTACCACGGCAACGAGCACGGCCTCGTACGCCTGCGCGGGATGGGACGGCAGCGACGGCGCCAGCGACCCCCACGGGCCCGGCCCGACGTAACTCGTTGCCCATGAGAGGTCGGTGGGCTGCCCCTGTCCGTCGCCGCTCAGGACCTGCGCCACTCGACCCCCGGCCAGCGCGAGCAACGTCGGCAGCGCAGCAACGTGTGCCCATCGGCCGGTCGGTGCCTCGAGCAATCGCGTGACGAAGGCTCCGCTGGCAATCCCGCCGACCACGGCCAGACCGAGCCCCAGACCCCCCTGCCCGGGATCGACAATCGCCCCGGTCGTGGCCAGGTAGTAGTCGAGGTGCGTGAGGACGTACTCGACACGCCCGCCGATGACAGCTCCGGGCACGACGCCGAGCACGATGAACAGCAGGTCGTCGAGTCGGAGGTGATGCGGGTGGGCGAACGGGCCGGTATTGGGGCCGTAGGCCGGCGTGGTGGCCGCGATCCGTGCCGCCAGCAGCAGGGCTCCCGCGACGACGGCGGCGAGGACAAGCGTCGAGATTCGTACCGAGGCGTCGCCGGCACGGAACAGCGGATCGAAGTCGAGGAGGATGACGGCACTTGGCACGGTGAGCGGCAGTGTACCGAGTGTCGCCTTGCAGACATACATCCTGTCCAATGGGCGAATGACCGCGGGAGCGTACCTGGGCACGATGCAGTCAGCCGACGTGACTGCTGGGGGCAGACATCGTCTCGAGGTCGTGGGGAATCGTCGAGACCGGCAACTCGCCGGCGATCGGGTCACGGGGGGACGGGCCGATCGCCGGCGCGCGCGTCGGAGGGGATGCGCCGTGAGGCGAGGGATGAGGCAAACGCGGATATCGGTCCGGTTGTTTGGCCGGATCGAGGCAACCAACGGGAATGTCATCGTGCGGCTGCCCGGCCGCCAGACGCAGGCGCTGTTCGCGCTGCTCTGCCTTGACCGGCGGCCTCGCTCGCGCGAGGCCCTGGCCGCGGACCTCTGGCCCGAGGCGTCGAGTTCATCGTCGGCATCGCTTCGTCAGGCGCTCTGGCTCATCCGCACAGGGCTCCTCTCGGCCGGCGTCGATCCGGACGAGGTCCTCGACATCGATCTGGACACGATCGCCGTCCGGAGCGCTGCGATCGATGTCGATGTCGACCGGTTCGACCGTCACGTGCGGGCAACGCCCAGGTCTCCCGAGGCTGCGGTCGCGCTGTACCGGGGGGACCTCGTCGAGGGACTCGGACACGACGTCTTCGCCACGGAGCGCGAGCGACTCGCCGATGACTTCGAGGACATGCTGGCCCTTGCCGCCCGGCAACGACTGGCCGGCGGCGATGTCGAGGCTGCACGGGAGGCCGCCCAGCACCTCCTGGGCCGGGACGGCCTGCGAGAAGAGGCGCATGAGGTCCTTATCGCGGTCCACGGTGCGACCGGGACGCGTTCCCAGGTGGTCCGCCAGTACCGCCACCTCGTGGACATCCTTCGCCGCGAGCTGGACGTCGAGCCGCTCCCGGAGACCGTGGCGGTCTATCGCGTGGCGCTGACCCGAACGGTCGCCCGCTCGAGGGACGCGGCGATCCTCGACGACTACGAGCCGAGCCGGCCGGTCCTCGTCGCCACCGCCTGAGCGCAGAACGTCGCGATCTCGTCATCGTGTCGCTGTTGTCCTCGCGTCGCTGTTGTCCCGACCAGCCGCGACCACGAGGGGCGGAGACGGGCGAAGCCCCCGCGGATGCCGGGGCTTCGCGTCTGCGGTGGCTCTCGGGCCCGTGCGAGCCCTTGTCAGCTACCGAGGATCGACCCGGATTACAGGCCAAAGGTGGCGAGCCACTGGAGGTCGTCGGCGCGATCCACGCGATAGACACCGCCGGTCCCGGCACAGTTGCCGTTGATCCCGAAAGATGTGACACCGCCGATGACGTTGGACCTGCCGACGAAGTTCGGTCCGCCCGAGTCGCCAAAGCAGGTGCCGCCGGTGTTTGCGTTGTTGGACAACAGGAGCGAGAAGTCGCCCGTGAAGCCGGGGACGTTGATCTGGTTCAGCTTGGGATAGGCAACCATGCGGACGCGGACGTTGTGCTCCTTCCACGCCGCGGCGTCAGGAAAGGCCATCTGCAGCCCGTAGCCGACGGCGGTGAATGTCGTGTTTTGCGTGCCGCGGCGGGTCTTGAGCGCGTCGAGCTGGTTGAGTG
>JANNUK010000538.1:0-3111 GCA_031395155.1 Chloroflexota bacterium
CTCGAGTCCGCGCGAGCGCTCGCCCTGGTCGAGTCCGAGCTTGGAGGATCGCCGTCGGCGCTCGTCATCGTCCTCTCGTCCGACACGATGCTTGCCGGGTCTCCGGCCTTCGAGGAAGCAGCGCGCATGGCGATGCTCGACGTCCCGAGCGCTCCACACGTCACCGGAGTTGCATCCCATGTCCTGTCGCCACGGCAGGTGTCGTCCGACCGGCGGACCGCCTACGACATCGTCTTCCTCGATCTCCACCCGGATGTCTCCCCGGACGCCTTGCCCGGCATCGAGGCCGCGCTCGGTGAGGCACCGGGCCTCGAGGTCGGCATCGCCGGTGGGCCGGCGTTCTACGGCGACGTGCAGGCAGTGTCCGAGCGGGACCTGCAGCGCAGCGAGCTCATCTCACTGCCCCTGGCAGCCCTCGCCCTGCTCCTCGTCTTCGGATCGCTCGTGACGGCCGCCGTGCCGCTGGCCGTCGGGGGCGCGGCCGTCATCGTCGCCCTGGCGGTGATCGGCATCATCGCCGGCATCACCCCGATGAGCATCTTCGTGCTCAATCTCGCGACCCTGCTCGGCCTCGGCCTGGGCGTCGACTACTCGTTGTTGATGACCAGTCGGTTCCGCGAGGAGCTGGCGGCACGCGACGGGCTGGAGCGCGACGGACCCGAGCGTGTCGCCGACGCCGTCCGGGCGACTGTCGCGACGGCGGGTCGCGCCGTGTTCTTCTCGGGCCTGACTGTCCTGCTCGGGCTCCTCGGCCTCGTCCTGTTCGAGTTCATGATCCTGCGCTCGGTGGGGATCGCGGGCGCCGTCGTGGTGCTGTTTGCGGTGTCCGCCGCGCTCACCCTCCTGCCGGCGATCCTCCTCGTCGTCGGTGAGCGAATCGACGCCCTTGCGGTTCGGCATGTTCGGGCGACGCCCGACGATCGAGGGCCGTGGGCCCGGCTCGCACGACGGGTGATGAACCGGCCGCTGGCCGTGCTCGTGCCGACGCTGGCGTTCCTGCTCGTCCTCGGCACCCCGTTCCTGCACATTCGGCTGAACGCCCCCGACGCGACCATCCTCCCGCCGACGGTGCCGTCGAAGATTGCGTACGACCGGCTCATCGGGGCATTCGGAGAGGGCGACATCGCCCCGCTCATCCTGGCGATCCGGACCGATGGTCCCGTGCTTACCCCGGACAACGTCGCTCGCCTGTACGAGTACTCCCGCCGCCTCGTCGCCGACAATCGGATCACCCGGATCGACGGCCCCGTCGATCTCGATCCCCGGATCGGCCTCACGCAGTACCAGCTCATGTACGCGAGCCCATCGGGCCCCCCGGACCGATTCGTCCAGGCGGCCCTCGCGGCGACGACGCGGGGGGATCTTGTGGTGTTCACCGTCTTCACCCCGTACGGCCCGAACCGTCAGGAGGCGCGCGACCTCGTGGCCGACCTCCGCAACACGACCGGTCGGCTCGCCCCGCCCATGGGCCTGACGGTCCTCGTTGGCGGCGGCGCCGCGAGCGTCGTCGATGTCGTGGACCGGATCTCCGCCGACTTCCCGCGGTCGGGCCTGTTCATTGTCGTAACCACCTACCTCGTGCTGTTCCTGTTGCTCCGCTCGGTCATCCTGCCCGCGAAAGCGCTCCTCATGAACGCCCTGTCGATCGCCGCATCGTTCGGCGCCCTCGTCTGGATCTTCCAGGACGGCAACCTCAGCGCGATCCTCGGGTTCACGCCACTGGGGTTCGTCGAGACGACCCTGCCGGTCATCCTGTTCTGCGTCCTGTTCGGGCTGTCGATGGACTACGAGGTGTTCCTGCTGACCCGCATGAAGGAGGCCTGGGAACGGACCGGGGACAACCGCGAGGCGGTCGCCCTCGGCCTCGAGCGGAGCGGGCGAATCGTGACGTCGGCTGCGCTCATCGTCGTGGTCGTTGCCGGATCCTTCGCCTTCGCCGACATCGTGCTCATCAAGGCGCTCGGACTCGGCATGGCGATCGCGGTGGCGTTGGACGCGACCGTCGTGCGGGCGCTGCTGGTTCCCGCGACGATGCGCCTGCTCGGCCGCTGGAACTGGTGGATCCCTGGCTGGCTCGCGCGCGCGGTCCCGACCATCGAACCGGAATCCTCCGGGGGGCGCCGATGAGCACCGCACCAAGCCGCTTGCGCATGCTGGTCGTCCCGGCCGTACTCGGCAGCGCGCTCATCGCGACCGCCTGCAGCGGACCGATCCTTGCGCGCCCGGCCGCGCCCACGCCGAGTATTCCGGCACCCACGGCGACCCCCGAGGCGCCCAACGACCCGCAGCCGATCGCGTTCCCCCGGGACGACGGCCCCCACGATCGGCTCACCGAGTGGTGGTACTACACCGGCCACCTGACGGACCAGGAGGGCGGCACGTGGGGTTTCGAGTACGTCATCTTCCGGGCCGAGCGCGGCGGCTTCCCGGTCAGCTGGGCGTCCCACATCGCCATCACCGACGAGACGGGCGGCACGTTCACCTACGCCCAGCGCAGCACGGTCGGCTCCTGGGTCGACACGTCGCCCATCGGTCCCGACGGGATGCCGACAGGCTTCGACTTCGCCATCGTCGATTTCGAGGCCCCACATCGTCCGGGTGACGGACTCCCGGCATGGTCGATGACCGGCGGCGGCGGCACGGATCGCCTATCGGCCCGGGTGATGTCGACCGAACAGACATCGTCCGCCGAGGTCGTCGACATCGTCCTCGACCTGCAGCTCTCGACCGATCGACCGGCGGCCCTCCACGACGAGGACGGCTGGATCGATTTCGGGCCGGCCGGCGGCTCCTACTACTACTCGCGGACGCGGATGGATGCCTCCGGCCTGCTCGCGGCTGGCGATCGTGACCTCCAGGTCGAGGGGATCGCCTGGTTCGACCACCAGTGGGGCGACTTCATCGCCGTGGGCGGCGGCGGCTGGGACTGGTTCGCCGTGAACCTGGACGACGGGACGGACGTGACCGTCTCCGTCGTGCGCGACGTCCTGCAGCGGGCCGTCTTCACCTACGCGACGATCGTCGACGCGGACGGCTCTACCCGACATGTCTCAGGCGATGCGATCACCATGGGCCAGCAGGGATCCTGGACCAGCGAACGGACCGGCGCGA
>JANNUK010000539.1:0-3355 GCA_031395155.1 Chloroflexota bacterium
ACGGGCCGCGGCGCCTTCGAAACGCGGCTGACGCTCGCCCCATGGCCGCAGCCGGTGGAATTCCGGGCCGTCGATGCCGCCGGCAATGAGACGGTCAGGGTCGTCTCCGTGATCGGCGGTCTCGACGTCCGGCAGCTGCCCTGGCAGGTGATCCTGGCCATCGTGATCCTGGTCGCGGTCATCGGGGGGACCATCGTGGAAGGCCGTCGGGCGCAGGCCCGCTTCGTGGCGGCTCCGCGGACGCCGGGCGGCTCGCCCGGTGTCGCGCACGGTCAGCGTGGGAGACGCCGGCGGTTGGACGTCGCGTGGGGTGCCGACGAGCGCGACGACCTGCCCCTGCCCGAGATCGAGGAGCTGACGTCCGATCCCTCGGGTGGCCCAGACCGCGGTCGGCCCGTCGCCGGCGCCTGATTCGGCGCGCCCCGGATCCGGCCGCCGGATGCGGTGCTAGCATCCGGCCGTGCCCCACAGCGACTGGCCTATCTTCGGTCGAGACGTGCCCGACGCGGCCTGGCGCCCGTCGGCCGAGGATCTCGACCGGAGCCGACTTGCGCGCTTCGTTCGGGCGACCGGCCTGCGCGATCTGGTCTCGCTGCAGAGTCGTGCCGCGTCGGATCCGGCGTGGTTCTGGGAGGCCGCCGCGGACGACCTGGCCGTCCCGTGGATTCGTCGCCCGACCTCGATCCTCGATCTGGGCGGGGGACCGGCATGGGCTCGCTGGTGGGGTGGGGCGCGCTTCAACTACGCTGCTGCGGCGCTGGATCCCCGGGCCGAGCGTGATCCCGACGGGTCAGCCCTCGTCTGGGAGGGCGAGGATGGAGCCGTCCGCACGCACTCGAACCGGGAGCTGAGAGACGCGGTGGATCGAGCGGCGGCGGCCTTCTCGGCGTTGGGTGTGGGACCCGGCGATCGGGTCGGGATCTTCCTTCCGATGCTCGTCGAGACGGTCGTCGCGGTGCTGGCGCTGGGGATCCTCGAGGCCATCTACACCCCGATCTTCTCCGGCTACGGGGCCGCGGCCGTGGCCAGCCGCCTGCGCGACTGCGAGGCGTCCGTGCTGGTGACGGCGGACGGCTTCCTGCGTCGGGGCGGGATCGTGCCGCTCAAGGAGACCGCGGATGCAGCCGTCGCGGAGGCTCCGAGCGTGCGCCGCGTCGTCGTCGTCCGCCGTCTGGGGGAGCGCCGGGACGCCGTTCCCTGGACGGACGGCCGCGACGCCTGGTGGGACGAGGCGATGGACGCCGCCGCGCCCGCAGGCGCTCCGCCGCCACGCGTCCCGCGACCAGAGACCGACCCGGAGACGCCGTACATGCTCATCTACACGTCCGGCACGACCGGTCGTCCGAAGGGGGCGGTCCACGTCCACGGCGGTTTCCCGCTGAAAGGCGCCCAGGACCTTGCGCACTCATTCGATCTTGGTCCCGGCGACACGTTGTTCTGGTTCACCGATTTCGGCTGGATGATGGGCCCATGGGCCATTTCGGGTTCGCTGCTGCTCGGAGCACGGCTCGTCCTGTACGAGGGCACGCCCGATCACCCCGGGCCGGATCGACTGTGGGCGATCGTCGCCCGTCATCGCGTCACCCACCTGGGTCTGTCGCCCACCGTCATCCGCGCCCTGATGGCCCATGGCGAGGATCCCGTGCGCGGCCACGATCGCTCCACGCTGCGCGTCCTCGGCTCCACCGGCGAGCCCTGGAACCCGGAGCCATGGTGGTGGTACTTCCGCGAAGTCGGCGAGGGCCGCTGCCCCGTCGTGAACTACTCCGGCGGCACCGAGGTATCGGGCGGAATCGTGTCCGGGAACCTCATCACGCCTGTCCGCGCGATGTCTTTCGGCGGACCGAACGTCGGCGTCGCAGCGGACGTCGTCGATCGTGAGGGCTTGGCGGTGCGCGGTGCCGTCGGCGAGCTCGTCATCCGCCAGCCGCTTCCCGGCATGACCCGGGGCTTCTGGAACGATCCGGAGCGCTATCTCGAGGCCTACTGGTCGCGATTCCCCAACGTCTGGGTCCACGGCGACTGGGCGCTCATCGACGAGGACGGCTACTGGTACATCCAGGGGCGCTCGGACGATACGCTCAAGGTTGCCGGCAAGCGGGTCGGTCCGTCCGAGGTCGAATCGGCGGCAGCGGTGCACCCATCGGTGCTGGAGGCGGCGGCCGTCGGTATCCCCCACGACGTCAAGGGAGAGTCAATCGCGCTGTTCTGTGTCCTGCGTCCGGGGACGACCGATTCGCCGGACCTGCGCGCGGCAATCGCCGCCGAGGTTGCCCGACAACTCGGGAAACCACTCCGCCCGGACGTCGTCGCGGTGGTCGCGGCGCTGCCCAAGACGCGCTCGGGAAAGGTGATGCGCCGGGTGGCCCGCGCGGCATACCTCGGGATCGACCCGGGCGATGTCTCGGCGCTCGACAACCCGACGAGCCTGGATGCGATCAGGGCCGCGGCGACGGGACGCAGCTGAGTCAGCGACCCCGGGCGCGCCGCTTGGCCTCGCGCAGGCGCGCGAGCGTGTCGCCCTCGCCAGATGGAGCCGGCACGTCGTGCGAGGGCGCGGCGGGAAGCGACGCTGGCGCGGTGGCGGGCGTCGACGTCCTGGGATCCTCGACCCGTGCCGACGATGGCACCGGCGGGCGGACCGGGGCCGGGTCCGGCGAAGGCACGCTCGTGACTCCCACAGCGTCGGTGCCACGCCGCAGTGCCGCCCGGACCGAACCTCCGCCGGCGCGCTCGCGCGCCGAGAGCAAACCCTCGGCGGCAGCCGTGCGTGGAGCCGCCGCGCGCCGTCGCTGGGCGGCCCTTCCCAGCCATGCCCGCGCGTCGGCCAGTTCGCGCCGCCCCAGCGACACCCGGCGCAGCGCAACGTCAAGCGGCCACAGCAGCAGAGCGAGAATGAGGAGTGCCGGCCAGAGGTCCGTCAGCGACGACGTCCGATCGAGATCGTGGGTCCATGGCTCCTCGGGCAGGCTGATCGCGCGCCCGCCGGTCGAGGATCGCACCGTCCCCAGGAGCGCCTCGTTGGGTCCCAGCACCCGGTACTCTGCGGACGTTGGCGCGACGAGGCCCACCGTCCGGCCGAGCGCGGTGCTGCCCGGTCGGGTCTGGGTGAGGCGGATCGCGTAGGCACCGGGTTCGATCTCGCCGAGCGATGCCTCGTAGACGCCGGGCGCGTTCTGCACGAGGCCGACCTCGCGCGGGACGAGGTCGGGTCCCACGAGGACCGCCTTGGTAGCGTAGAAGTCGCGCGGCGAGCCGTCCGATTCGACGCTCTGGACGCGCAGGCCCGTCTGGTTGCCGTCGCTCACGAGCTCGGCTTCGATGCCACCGGTCTCCTCGCCTGGGAACGTCCAGC
>JANNUK010000542.1:0-3905 GCA_031395155.1 Chloroflexota bacterium
CGCAGATCGAGCGAGAGGTGCTGACGGCGGCCGACCTCGAACGGCGGCTCGACCTCATGCGCGCCTGCTGGGCCTGTTTCGACGACGTCATGGCGCGGGTGTCCGCTGAACTCCGGCCGGGATCGCGCAACGGTGGGCGGAGTCGCGACGAGATCGTGCGTCACGTGTACGGCACCGAACCGGCGCAATTCTCCCGCAAGGTCGAGGTCCGGACGCCGCTCGAGACGGTCCTCACGGCAGACGGCCTCGCGACGCATCGGCAGGACTACCTCGATGCGATCCGCGCGTACAACGCCGAGGGCAAGCCCGCCCGGACCTGGCCGATCCAGTTCCTCCTGCGCCGCACCGCCCATCACGTCATGGACCACGCGTGGGAACTGGAGGACCGGGACCCCGACTCCTGAGCCGCGGTGGGGTCAAGTGTCCGAAGCCGCCGGCAGGCGCGTTATTCAGGGCAGACGACAGAGAGGCCGTCGCATCATCAATGGGGTCACGATGGACGAGGCCGCAGCGCTAGCTGGTGAACTCGATCGCCCGGTGGAAGACCGGGATGAGGAGCTGGCGGTCGCCGCGCGGTCCGATCCGGACGCCTTCGGCCAGCTCTATCGCCGGCATCGGTTGGCCGTGTTTCGGTACGTGCGGGCCCGCACGACGACTGCCGACCTCGCGGAGGAGTTGACGGCCGTCACGTTCGAGCGGGCGCTGGCGGCCATCCCTCGGTATCGCTCGAGTGGCGGCGGCGTGCTGGCGTGGCTCTTCCGGATCGCCCGAAATGCCGTCATCGACTCCGGGCGGCGCAGGTCGACCACGCCCTTCTTCGAAGATGTCGAGGACCGGCGAACGGCAAGCGCACCCGACGCAGTCGTGATCGCGATCGAGGCACGCTCAAACCTCGTGGCGGCCATCGATCGCCTGTCGCCGATCCAGCGCGAGGCGATCCACCTGCGCTACGCCGCGCGGCTGACCGCCCGCGAGATCGGCGTCGTCATCGGAAAGAGCGATCAGGCGACGCAGAAGCTGCTCAGCCGTGCCCTCGCGACCATCAGGGAGAACTACTGTGTCGACGACTGATCTCTTCCACCCGCACATGGACCCGATTGATCGGCTCGAGGCGGCCCTCTTCGATCTCTTTGCCGTCCAGCCGCACGCCGCGGCCCTTGGCCGTCTAGACGAGCGCATCGATCGTCGTCTCCGGTCGTGGACTCCGCGATCGGCAGGCGCTGCACGCGTCGCCCGTCTCCGGCCCGGGCGTCGGGCGGGGGTTATCGGCCTCCTGGCGGCCGCGTTCGTGATCGCCGGTGCCAACGGCAGCCTCAAGGGCCTCTACTTCTTCCTCGCCGGCCCGTTCGACACGCCGTGGCACCGCGGTGTAGAGGTCAACCAGTCGCAAGTGGTGGATGGCTACCGGGTGACGATCGATCGCGCCTACGCAGACGCGACGAGGCTGGCGCTCGCGATCTCGGTCGTCGATGAGCTCGAACGCCCCGGCACGACGCAGCTCATGGCGTTCTCGACGGTCGTCACCGACGAGGCCGGCGAGTATTCAAGTGGCGGAGGCGCGGTCTCGAGCCCGGACGGTGCGTTTGCAGCCGTCAACGTCGCCTGGAAAACGCCCGCTATGCTGCCGCTGCCCTCCGGAACCCGCACGATCCATGTCGAGCTGCCGTTCATCATGGTCCGCGACGACTCCATCCCGCCTCCCAATGCCGACGAGGCTGACGCTACGGCATGGGATCCGTGGCACCGGGTCGCCGGCCCCTGGACGTTCGACTTCGAGATCATCGTGGATGGTGGCACGGCGATCACGCCCGATGTCGTGACCGAGGTCGACGGGCTGGGCGTGCGCGTGACGCGTGTGATCGCCGCCCCGAGCGTCGTCCGGGTGGAGATGCAGGTCGAGGGCGGCCAGCCGGGCGATCAGTGGTGGCCTGACGGCGAGATCCGCCATCGAGGCGCGGTCCTGACCTTCGCGCTCAGTTCACTCGAGGACGACGGATCGTTCGTCCTGATGACGAGTAGCGGCGTGAGCGACGCGTCCGGCGAGTGGACCATCACGATCACTGAGCTGGACCGAGGCGACACCCGGCTCGTCGGCCCATGGGTCCTGCGTTTCGACGCCCCGTAGGCACGGCGGGGCAGCGGCACGCAGAGGTCGGCCTGGACGAACACGCCAGGACGTCGAAGGCCGGGTGGAATCCGCCGTCGCCGATCACTTGCGACGTGCGTCGCACATGTGCTACGTTCTCCAGACCATGAACGTTCCGTCGCGCGAGCTCCGCAACAACACGCGTGCCCTGCTCGACCGCGTCGACGCCGGCGAGTCGGTCACGATCACCGTCGGGGGTCGGGCCGTCGCGGTCCTCCAGCCAATCGGACTGCGCCCGCGCTGGGTGTCGCGCGATGAGTTCGTCCGACGTGTCCTGGCCCGCCAGGCTGACGCGGGTCTGCGGGCGGAGCTGCGTGAGCTTGCGCCCGATACCACCGACGCCCTACCCTCGCCATGACGGATGGACTGGCCGACACAACGGTCTTCATTGCGAAGGAGTCGGGCCGACCGGTTCGGCGCGACGCACTCCCGGACCGGCTGGCCGTGTCGGTCATCACGATCGGCGAGCTCCGAGCGGGTGTCCTCGTCGCCTCAGACGCTGCGACTCGCGACCGCCGTCTCGCAACGCTCACCGACGCCCTCGCCCTTGAGCCGATCCCGATCGACGGTCCTGTCGCCGAGGCCTGGGCGACGCTCCGCGTGCGGCTGCGCGACCTGGGCCTTCGGATGCCGGTCAACGATTCGTGGATCGCAGCGACGGCGCTCGCTCTCCACGTCCCGGTGGTTACGCAGGACGACGACTACGTCGAGGTTCCCGGCCTCGACGTCATTCACATCTGACGCGGATTCTGACGCGGATTCAGGCGAACAACTCCCGGTCGCGAATCTTGACCGGCACCGTGTAATCCTCCAGCCACCACGGATCCTCGCCGGCGAGCGGCGGATCCCTGAGGCGGAGCGCAGTAACGGCGGTTTCCGCCTGGAGTTGTCGGACGCGGAAGTGGTAATGGTCGAACAGGCGGATCGCCTCGACCGTGAAGGACACGGCCACGCGCCGATCGCGGATCCGGACCAGGTTCTCTCCGTTCTTTCCGTCGGCGGGCCCCGAGAAATTGTATGAGCCGGTATAGACCCGTGCCGTGGGCCGATCGAAGTCGATCACGACGAACTTGTGATGCATCCGGGTCCCGACCGCGCCGGCCAGGCCGGTCGGCTCGGACTTGAACGGCTCGGGAACGTTCTTCACCAGCGCCTCCGGCCGCACCGGGGCGATGTTGCCGTTCGGGAGCTGGAGATCGAGGCCACCGATCTGCCGGTCGGCCATCCCGTAGACGAAGATGTTCGGGTCCGCGGTCACCCGCTTTACGGCATCGCGGACCGGGCCGGTGGTCTGGTGGAGGAACGCCAGCGAGTAGAACACGCTGGAGGTTGCCCGCCCGATGTCGTCGGCCACCGAGCCCAGGCGGGCATTGGCCGCGGCATGCGGCGAGAAGGACACACGGGCATCGAGGTCCCCCAACCCGAGATCCCGCCAGCGCGTCGACTCGGTCGTTCCGAAGCCGACCACCGAGTTGTGCCGCCAGTAGCCGTCGAACGCGACGCGGAACACGCGGGCCGCGCGCTCCCCGCGCAGGATCAGCGCGTTGTTCGCCTGGATATAGAGCCCGCGCCACGTGAAGTTCGTCGAACCGCAGACCACGGCGCGAACGGCGTCGCCCTCGACCACGATCGTCTTGTTGTGCTGGAGGTTGATCATGTGGTGGCGCTTGACGTTCGCGGCTCCCCCCGTGGCCGCCAGGCGCGTCGCCGCCTGCGTCTCGGCCGAGTGCGGATCGCCGTGAGCGGCACTGTCGTCGAT
>JANNUK010000623.1:0-5996 GCA_031395155.1 Chloroflexota bacterium
GTCGGAGAGGTCGCGGTCGACCTGGCGCTCGTTCGTGGCCCACAGCTCGCGTTCCTGCCCCAGGAGTTCAGCAAAGCGGTCGCCGCTCGATGCGAGCGCGCCGACCGAGGTCTGGAGGCCCTGGACATTCGCTCTCGCCTGGCGTAATCGATCCCAGACCGAACGCCCTGATGCATCAGGCAGGACCAGCCCTGGCGGTGCCGCCTGGGCATCGGGCTCTGTCGGGGGCGGCATCTGGGGCGGTGGCAGGGTCATGGGCGATGTCATACTCCCGGGCCGTCACCACGGCGTCTCGGCTGCCTGCAATACTTGCGACGACACGAGATTCCCGAGGGGTTGGAGGCATCACGGGTGGATGATTCACGCACGGACCCGACGGGGAGCGAGCCGGTCTTGCCCGAGGATGCAGCCATGCCATCGCCGACGGTGGCCTGGGAGGAGGGCGCGGGCCGGTCGCTCGAGGTCCCTGGTGCCCCCGGATTCGTCTTTGCCTCGATGCTCTCGCGCTTCGTTGCCTATGTCATCGATGGGCTGATCGTCGTCCTGCTCTATCTCATCCCGCTGGTGGCCCTCGAAACGGCGATGGCCGGCGAATCGAACCTCAAGCTGTTCCTGACGGCGATCGTGTCGACGGTCGTCAACTTCGCCTACTACATCGGATCCTGGCGGTCCGGCCGTCGAGCGACGCTGGGCCAGCGCCTCGTGAAGATCCAGGTCGGTAATGCCTTCGACGGCCGGACGCTGACGTTCGAGCAGGCGACGTCCCGCTGGTTCGCGCTGGCCTTTCCGTTTCAGGCGATCGCGGTCATCCCGGCCCTCGCACAGCCGGTAAGCGGCCTGCTGCTGCTGTGGGCCGTCGTGCTCCTCTTCGCCACCGCGGTGTCCGCGACGCGGCAGGGTCCACACGACCGGTTCGCGCGGAGCGCCGTGGTCCAGCGCGCCGGCGCCGGCAGCTCCGGCCTGGTACTGGGCTGCCTGCTGGTCATCGTGATCATCGCCGCCCTCGCCGCGGCGTCGATCGCCGCCCTCTATCTCCTCGGCGACCAGATGGAGGAGATACTTCGCCAGATCGGCGAGTCGGTTTGAACGCCGTCTAGCGGGTCTTCGACGCGAGGAGGCGCGCTTCGAGCTCTTCGACAGAGGCCATCGCTGCGTCCCAGTCGGGGCTGCCGCGCATGGCCGCCGCGGCGCGAGCCTGGGCGCGCTGAAGTGCCACCTCGAGCTTTCTCCGTTCCAGTCGCTGGCTCATTCGATCCATTGAACACCTCATGACCGCTGCGCCAGGTCGATACCCGACGGACAGACGATCGGTGCGAACGTTCCCCTGTGCGAAGTCTCCTGGGCGACCTTGCCCGACGCCATCCACCAAGCGTTCCCGGATCCCGGCGGACGTGCTCCCGCTGGTCTACGTCGTTCGCACGATCGGCGTCAACGCGCCCAGGCGTCCTGGGGTGCCCGATTATCGGTGTCCTCGCGGCTGCGGACTGAATCGATGCTCGCCATGTGGACCGCGCCTGGGAGTTGCTTCGGGCGGCCGCCGCGTCGCAGCGGGTGGTCTGATTGCTGGCACGCCGCCGATCCAGCGCTAGACTTCGAGGGTCGCCGCCGCCAGCCGCCCGAGGAGACCCCGCCATGGCCGTCGAGATCGCCACCGACTATCGCATGTTCATCGACGGCGTTTCCGCCGAATCCGAGGGCGGAACCTGGTTCGACGTTCGGAGCCCCGCGACGGGCGAGCTCGTGGGTCGTGTGCCGGCCGGAACGCCTGCGGACGTGGATCGGGCCGTTGCCGTGGCCCGAGCGGCGTTCCGCGACGGTCGCTGGCGATCGATGGGGATGCCGGACCGGGTCGCGATCATGAATCGCCTTGGTGACCTGATCGACGAGCACGCCGACGAACTGGCGCGCCTCGAGACCCTCCAGACTGGTACGTCCTACAAGCTCCGCCGCGATTCCGACTTCGCGTTCGCCTCGGACAACCTGCGCTTCTTCGCTACGCAGATCCGGCATCTCGAGGGCAAAGCCGCCGCTGAATACAGCGGGAGCCACACCTCGATGATCCGGCGCGAGCCGCTCGGCGTCGTCGGCCAGGTGGCACCGTGGAACTATCCGATGTGGATGGCGATCTGGAAGATCGGACCGGCCCTTGCCGCGGGGAACAGCATCGTCTTGAAGCCGGCCTCGGCCACGCCGATCACGACGATCCGCCTGGCGGAGTTGGCGCTGGAGGCGGGAGTCCCGGCGGGAGTGTTCAATGTCGTCACCGGGCCCGGGAATACGGTGGGTGCCCGCCTGGCGGCCCACGAGGACGTCGACCTCATCTCGCTGACCGGCGATACAGCGACCGGCAAGCAGATCCAGGCGTTGGCGGCCGGCAATCTCAAGCGCGTCCATCTCGAGCTGGGTGGCAAAGCGCCGTTCATCGTCTGTGCGGACGCGGACCTGGAGGCGGCTGCCCGAGGAGCCACGGCCGGAGCCCTCATTAACGGCGGCCAGGACTGCACGGCAGCGACCCGCGCCTACGTTCATCGATCTCTGTACGACGCGTTCCTTGGCCGCACGGCCGAGCTCTTCGACGCCGTCAGGGTGGGGGACCCGTTCGATCCATCGACGGATCTGGGGACGCTCATTTCGAAGGGTCAGGTCGACCGCGTGGAAGGCTTCGTCCAGCGTGCCGTCGCCGCCGGGGCCCGCGTCGTCGCCGGCGGCCTGCGACCCGACGTCCCCGGGTTCCCGGACGGCGCCTTCTACCGGCCCACCATCGTCGCGGATGTCGCCCAGGACAGCGAGATCGTGCAGGACGAAGTGTTCGGGCCGGTTCTCGCGGTCCTGCCGTTCGACACGATCGAGGAAGCGCTGGAGATGGCCAACGACACGCGCTACGGACTGGCAGCCAGCATCTGGACGCGCGACGTCTTCACGGCGATGGAGGCGGCCCGGACGCTCAACTTCGGGCACGTTCAGGTGAACGACCACCTGATGGTGACGTCGGAGATGCCGCACGGCGGCTTCAAGCAATCCGGCTCCGGCAAGGACATGTCGTCCTACTCGTTCGAGGAGTACACCCGGGTGAAGCACGTGATGATCGAACTCACCGGCGAGCCCGAGAAGGGCTGGCACTACACCATCTTCGGCGATAAGCCGACGGGGTAGGGGACTCGCACCAACGAAACGGCCGGAGCCTGTCTCCGGGACCTATCGTTCGGGAAACAGCGCGTCGACGTTCGGTAAATGCTCGAACCGGGAGAACGTCCCATCGTCGGCGATTTCCCTTGCGGCTTGGAGAAATCCAGCCCATGCGGTGCGCGCCAGGGTGCCCCCCACGCTGATCCGGCGCGCTCCCAGGTCCGCCGCCTCCGCGACTGTCATGAACGGGGCGTTGATCAGCAGGTTCACCGGTTTGGGCGACACCGCGGCGATGATCGCGGCGATGTGCTCGACGCTTTCGATCCGCGGAGCGTAGAGGCAGTCGGCGCCGGCTTCCGCGTACGCGCTCAGCCTTCGGATCGTCTCGTTGATGTCGGGGCGTCCGACGACGAACCCCTCGGAGCGAGCAGTGAGGACGATGCCCGTGCCGCTCTCGTCGATCGCCAGCCGCGCGGCCCGAACACGCTCTACGGCCAGATCGAACTCATGGAGCGGATGGAGTTCGTCGCCCGTGGAGTCTTCGATCGAGAGCCCGGCGATACCCGTGGCCGCGGCGAGTTTCACGTTGGCGGCGACTTGCTTCGGATCCACCGCGAAGCCGCCCTCGAAGTCAGCGTTCACCGGTACATTCACGGCGGCCGCGACGACACGCAGATGCTCGAGCGCCTGTTCAAGCCTGACGTGATTGTCCGCGCGACCCAACGTCCATGCGAAACCGGCGCTCGTTGTCGCCAGCGCCTTGAAGCCCATCTGTTCGAGAGCCCGTGCGCTCCCCGCGTCCCACGGGTTCGGCATGACGAAGCAACCGGAGGCGTGCAGGCGGTGGAACGTACGGGCCCGATCGTCAAGCGCTTTCATTCCATCACTCCCAGAGGCAGCATACGACGTTCGATCTCGGTTCGCCGACCAGTCCAGTCCGGGGCGTCGCGCATCCCGTACAGCGACCCGTACCAGAATCTGTGGACAAGTGCGTAGCAATCCCGCCTCCTGACGCGCACACTCGACCATCGGCAGGGAGGCAATGGGACCGACGGGCGGCCAGCCAAAACGATCTTGGGCGACATTGACGGGTAGGGGACACCGTCGAGGAATCGGGAGTTGGTTGTACGATTTCGGACAGGCGTTGGATGATCCAGGCTTGGTGAGTGTGTAGTGCGAGAGCGTCAGCCCGTCAACCCCAGACGTAAGGTCATGCGCGCGATCTTCTGGGCCGCGATTCTCGCGTCCGGGGTGTTCGGACTGATCGCTGTATGGGGGCGCGGCCCCGGTCTCCTATTCGGCGCCAGTATCCTTGGCCTCTATGACGTGGCCCGCCACGATCGAATCGCGACCTTCGGGTACGTGCTGCTTTCGGTGGGTTTACTGGCGGTCACGGCGCTTTTCATATGGGTACCGCTCTTGCGTTGAGCCTTGCCCCCTTGCCAAAGTCCCCCGACCTTCTATCCCGCGCCGAGCGGCCCGTGGGTTGTCGACGACGACCCGACTGCCATCGGGAACCGACGACGCGCCGGCGGAGAACGGTCGATAATGGCGCCTGGCGCCGACGAGGACCAGGCAGCCCAGGAGGAAACCGCCCGCCGTGCCACCGATCGACGAACTGACCCGGATCGAGCCGGTCCATCTCGCCCGCCTCGAACACCAGGGGATCTTCACCACGGGCCTGCTCATCGAGGTCAGCGAGACGGTCACCCGGCGGCAGACGCTCGCGGACCAGGTGGACGCGTCCACGAACGACGTCCTCGCATGGCGCGACGAGGCACTGATGCTCAATCTCGCGGGCTTCCGGTCGGACGAGCATCAGTTGCTCATCCAGGCGGGGATCGAGGGTCTGCGCGACATCCTGGCCCTGGACCTGGAGACGTTCGGGACACGCACGCATCGAGCGGCGACAGAGTTGAACCAGGAGCCGCCGTCCGACCTGACGCTCACCGGGTGGTGGGAGCAGGCGAAGACGCTCGAGGACGAATAGGCGCAGCAACCCCGTCGCGCCGTTCCTGACCGGAACCATCACGCTGCCGGTGGGTGTCGCGCCCCGACGGCTACCATAGCCGCGTGCCCGACCCACTCGTTCGACTCCTCGAGCCGCTCGTCGCGATCGCCACGGGCCTGCTCATCGTGGGCGTGGCCGTGGTGCCACTGCTGACGCCGCCGTGGATCGCCTTCGCCCAGGATCGGGCACAGGCGACAGCCTGGACCGGCTACACAACGGCCGAAGTGCGGTCCGCAACGGAGGCCATCCTGGGCGATCTCGTGGTGGGTCCTCCGACGTTCGACGTAGAGGTCCGCGGCGAGGCGGTGCTCAACGATCGAGAGCGCCAGCACCTGCGCGACGTGCGCGGGATCTTTGCCGGCCTGGCCATCCTCGTGGCGACGGGTCTGGTCGTGCTGATGGTCGGCCGTCGCCGCTTGGGTGCCGGTCGTTTTCGAGTTGCCGCGCGAACCGGCGCGACGGGCACCGTCGCAGCGGTGGTCGTGGCCGGGCTCGTCGCGTCCGTCGCGTTCGATACCGCTTTCGAGATCTTCCATCGCCTGTTCTTCGCTGGCGGGACCTATACATTCGACCCGAGCACCGAGCGACTCGTCCAGCTCTTCCCGAACCAGTTCTGGATCGAGTCGACCGTTGCCGCCGGGATCGTGATTGCGGCGCTGGGCCTTGTCGTGCGCCGGACCACGGGTCGTTCGCCGGAGCCGGCATGAACGGCCTGCCCATCGCCCGGATTGCCGGCATGGAGATCCGGGTCCACATGTCGTGGGTGATCATCGTCGGCCTGGTCACGGCGCTGGCCACGACGCAGATCGAGATCGTGGCTCCCGGCGTCGGCGATCCGCTCCGCTTCGTGCTGGCGGTG
>JANNUK010000019.1:0-2004 GCA_031395155.1 Chloroflexota bacterium
CACGATCCACCCATAGTGTCGCGACGGTGCCCGGCCCTGACCCTGGCTGGCCACAGGGCGTCTCCTTGGCCTGGGGCCAGGCGAGGTATGGCTGCGCAGGTCGGCGGCAAGCTCGACGCGCAGTGGGCGGGTCTGGGAGCAACCCGGTGCCGATCCGAAGCACAGGCCGGCTCGGGACGAGCGGTCTGGGTCTTGAATGTCGGCAGGTGCCGGAATAGGCTCACGCGATCCGCGGCCCAGAGCGTCCCGTCGGATGCCCCGCGGACGGAGGCTGGCCATGCCCAAGTACTTGTTTACGGGCAGCTACACGGCGGAGGGTGCCCGTGGCGTCCTCAAGGAAGGTGGCAGCGGACGACGTGAGGCGACCGAGAAGTTGGTCGCATCCTTGGGCGGCACGATCGAGGCCTACTATTTCGCCTTCGGGAGCGACGACTTCTACCTCATCGCCGACCTCCCCGGCAACGCCGCGGCCGCCGCGGCAGCGCTCACCGCCGGGGCCTCCGGCGCCCTCGGTACCCGGACGATTGTCCTCCTCACCCCCGAGGAGGTCGACGCCGCGACGAAGCTCTCGCCCAGCTACCGGCCACCAGGCCAGTAAGTCGGCGCATCGAGCCAATCTGACAGCGCGTCGTTGGCGAGCCGGGACATCGAATCCCCCCCTATGAGTTCGTTCGAGGCGGTCGGTCCGTTGGACGGGATCGCGTCGGCGGGACCGAAGAAGGGCTTAGCGGCACGATCGGCTCATCGTGTCGGCCCGGTCACCGCCGCGGGGCCGCGTTGTCCCAAGGGATCGCGAGGACTGGATTGGACCGGTGGCTCGTGTACCGACTCGCAAGGGTCGCTGGCAGCCTGACTCGGTCACCCCCAGCCACGCGTGAACGTGAGACCTTCCGTCTCGTAGTTCGAGCGGAACGTCGTCGCCGGCTGGGCGGCGTGATACGTCGCCCGGTCGTACGCGCCGACGGCACAGATGCCGAGGTCGATCGAGCGCGGCGAGCCGCGATGCTCCTTGACCGGACGCGGTCCGAGCCGGTCGGTCTTGAGCGCCATGTTCCCGATGTGGCGGACGAGGCGCGGGTCGCCGTCATGGGTCAGTCCGCCACCGATGACCGCGTCGTAGAACTTGGCCCAGGCGGGGACCATGCGCGACGGGGACGAGGTGGCGTATTCGAGGACCGGCAACCCATCGGTGGCCCACTGCTCCATGAGCTGCGCCCAGCGGAACGGGTCGCACGGCAGTTCGACGACCACCCGATCGCGGCACGTCTCACGGACCACCCGATCGACGTCGGCGATGTCCACTCGCCAGCCCGGATCGTCGGGCGGCCGTTCCCAGACTCCGATGACGAACAGGTGCGGTGTGGCTTCGACGGTGGCGGCCAGGAGCGCCGTGCAGTCGTGGTTGAACGAGCCGTCGAAGAACAGGACGATCGGCTCAAGAGGAGCGACCAGGCGCTCGGCTTTGCGAGCCTCGAACAGGCCGGACGGCAGGGCCGCCGTGGCGGCGTTGACCCACTGGTTGAGGCGCTTGATCCGGAATTCGGCCTCGGGCGTCCGGCCGGGCTGGGCGGCCGCCTTGATGTCGGCGATATCGAGGATGTCGCCCAGGCCCGGGTTCGCCTGCGCCCAGACCTTCGGATCGTCAATCCGCGCATCGGCCGCGTCGGGTTCCCACCAGGCCATGAAGAAGGTCGGGTCGTCAACCTCGCCAGTCGCCACGCGCTTGCCGTGCTGGTAGAGCTTGTAGCAGATCGAGTCCTGCCCGGTCGTGTCGGTCCGGACGCCCGCCGTCGTGACGATGAGCATGAGCGGATCGACCCGGGCGCCCATCGAGAGCGCGAGCACGTCGTACATCTCACGGTTCGGCCAGGCGTGCAGCTCGTCGGCCAGGATGAGGGTCGGGCTGAGCCCTTCCTTGGTGTATGCCTCGGAGCTCAGCGCCCGGTAGATCGAGCCGGTGGCGACATCCTCGATGGTGTCTCTGGCGATCTTCGACTGGCCCGC
>JANNUK010000064.1:0-4343 GCA_031395155.1 Chloroflexota bacterium
GCTCACCGCGCACGGCTTCAGCGGCGCCGAAGTGGCGGCCACCATCGGTCGCACCGACGGCGCCACGCGCACCCTGCTCTGCCGGGCGCGCCTTCAACTCAGGCAACTCATCGAAGCAGAGGAGGGCGTGGCATGAGCGAACACACTGCCTTCCTGCGCCTGGCCGCGACGGCCGTCGACTTCCACCTTGAGCCGGCGGACGCCACAGCGCTGGCCCAGCACCTCCAGGGCTGTGACAGGTGCCGGCCGGCGGCTGAGTCGCTGGGTGCGGACGGAGCAAGCCTGCGTTCGTTGCCGCGGCGTTCGCCTTCGCCGCACATCGCCGCCGCCATCGCCAGGGCCGCCCGAGGCGACGCGCGAACCGGCCGCTCACCGCTGCTGATGCTGGGCCTCGGCTTCCTGCTGACGGCCGGCCTGGCCGGCGCGGTCATCGGCGGAGGGGTGATCCGCCAGGCTCTCGAATCGGATGGTCCGGTCGTGTCCCCGAGTGCTGCACCGACCGACGCGGCAATCGTGCTGCCTTCGACCGAGCCGCGGTCTGCCGAGCCAGGCGCTCTCGTCGATCCGCGCCTCGGCGTCGAGTGGCAGGTCGTCATCCGTGAAAGTGACGGATCAAGCGGCACCTCGGCCAATGCGGTGACGGCGAATGGTCCGGGCTTCGTCGCGGTGGGACGCACCTGCCAGCCGGATCCCGCCGGAGGCGACGCACCGTGCTGGGGCGGCGTCCACCTGTCGTCCGACGGGTTGACCTGGGAGTCGGTGCCACGGCAGCCCGGTCTGGAGATCGGTGCCTACTACCCCACCAGCGGGCCGGGGGCCGACATGATCGGCGTGGCGGCCGGCCCGGACGCGATCGTGGCCATCGGCTACGCGGTCGACGGCGCCATGACGATCGAGGCGGGAGGCGTCTTCAGGCCTGCCGTGTGGGTCTCCGACGATGGACGGACCTGGGAGCGCGTTCGCGACGATGGCGTCTTCGAGGGCGCGCGCTTCAGCGATGTCGTGGCCACCGAGTCTGGCTACGTCATCGTCGGTGCCGTGTACGACGCGCAGTACCGGGGCCAGCCCCGCGGGGCGATCTGGACATCGGACGATGGCCGGGCCTGGCGGCGAGTCCCGGACGGGCCGATCTTCGACATCGGCGGCTACCAGGACACGGGCGAGGACCCCGGGTCCGGCGGACCTCGCAGGCTAGTCTTCGCCGGTGGCACGATCCTCTCGGTCGGTGCCGTCTGCAACGACCAGGGGCTCGATTGCGTGAACGCTTTCTGGTCCAGCCCGGACGGATCCACCTGGGACCGGGTGACACTCGACGAGCCGAACGTGATCGCACTAGACGTCGCCGCCACGGCCGACGGCTTCGTGGCCGTCGGGGTGACGGACAACCCAGGTGGCTGCGGCCTGGACCTTGTCTGCACGGCGGTCGTCTTCACGTCGGCGGACGGCCGCATCTGGCAGCGGGGGCAGGTCGAGGTTCCCGAGGGGTTGATCGCCCCCGATGGCTTCTCTGACGCGGTCGTCGTCGGCGGGCGGATCATCGCCAAAGCCTACGAAGTCGATGGACAGGCGCAAGGCTTCCGCCAGGGCCGTCTCTGGTGGTCCAGTGACGGGACCTTCTGGCGTCCCGCTGAAGGCGATCCCGCCGAATTCGGCACGGCCCACTGGCAGCCGATCGCGGCTGGCCCGGACCGCGTCTTCCTCGTCGGTGACCTCCATGGGCGAGTCCTCGTCAGTCCACCTGACTAGTGCCTCCGGTGCGGCCAGTCGTCCGAAACCTGGCTGACACGTAAGCACCCAGCGGCTCGCGCCGCCGCCCAAGGGCACGTTAGGCGAGGAGGGATGATCACGAGGGAGCTCCGGGGCTGACTTGCGGCTCTCCGCCCGGGCTAGGCCAGCTAGGTCGGCCCCCCCGGTGGGCCCGGGCCGGCCACGCCGGTCTCGTCCCAGAGGCCGATTCGGGTCGCGACCCCGACGACCGGCACCTTCGCTGGCGGCGGCGACAACCTCGGGGACGTGGGTGACCGACGCTTCCGGTCGTGCGAGCCCGTCGTCGCGGCATCGAGCGTTTCACGGGGTGCCTCGCCGACGGGCACGAAGTCGAGCCGCGGTCGATCATCGCCGGAAGGAACCCCGGAACCGGCGTGCGGGGCTGTCGAAGGCGGGGCGGCCTCTACGTGCACCCGTTCAGCGGCCGCCTCCCAGCACGGCCGGAGCTCATTTCCGACGAGCGGCAGGCGGCGGCGGTCGAGACCGCAGTAGCCGATCCCGGGCGCGACCGACACGCGGTAGTTCCGACACGTCGCGCAGCTGGTCGATGATCGCTTGCAGACCCAGCAGCGGGATGTCTCCGCCTGGGGCGTCGCGCAGTGGGGGCACCGCCACATCGCCATCGAGGGCGATGGTAGCTGCGAGCGCCGCCTGTGTCCACGGGTGAAGTCGAAGCGCTCCCGCGCCGGGCTACTTCTGGATCGTGATGACGGTCCGGTCGGTTGCGACACCGAACTCGCTCGTTGTCACGAGGACGGTCGCCAGGCCCTGGCCCTGGCCAGTGCCGGCCGGCAGGCTGGTCACGAACACGGCACTGCCGTCACCGGCAGTCGTGGCCTCGAAGGTGATTGCCGGGAGCCCCGGCATCGTGAGGCTGAACGTCGCAGTGGCGCCGGCCAGCGCCCGGCCGTCGGGATCGGTGACGACCACCGTCAGCTGAATGTCTTGCGGGAGCTTGTTCGCGGAGAACGTGTAGCGACTGGCCGACAGGCCGGCCGTCAGGGCGCCTGATCCGCGCCGGACGCTGACGACCAGCTCACCGGCATTGCCTGCCGGATCGGTCGCCGTGATCTGGATCCCATTTGTTCCCGCGGCGATGGCCAGCACGAGTTCGAACGAGCCGTCCGAACCTGCCTCGCCGGCGATCGATGCGCCGTTCGCCTCGTTGCGCGCGATCAGGGTGCTCCGGGCCTGCGTCTTGCCGACCATGGTGACCACATCGCGATTGATCGTCGCGTTCTCCTTGGGTGAGCTGAGCGTGATCGCCGGCGCCTCCTGGTCGAGGATGAAGGTCACGATCGGCGAGGATTCCGACTCCCCCCCGGGGGTCGCGATGGTGGCGCTGAACCCGTTCTCGCCGGGCGTCAGCGCGATGGGGATGACCACGCGCGGCCCGGTCCCGACGGAGCGCTCCTCGACCTGGGCCGCCACCTGGTCGGGAAGCGTGAGATAGATCCGAACGCGTGTTTCATCCCGCCCGAGCATGTCCGGCGGGATCGTCACGACGAGATCGATCGTCGCTTCGCTCGTATACGGCTCGTCCGGCGACGCGATCGTCGGCGCGTCGGAGATCGGGGCGATCGTCGCCGTCGGTGCCGCGGTCGACGTGACCTTCTCGATGAATCCCGAGAACAGCCCGCCGACGGCGCCCACTGCACGACTGAGGCCGCCCAGCGCCCCCACGACGACCACGATGCCGAGGACGCCGAGCGCGGTGACCAGCACGAGTCGTGCCGGAAGGGGCAGTCCCGGCCGACGCTCCGGACGGCGTCGCTGGCTGACGCGGCCCGACACCGTCGGGCGCGGTCGAACCTTGACAGGGGCCGGGCGACCCGAGGATGGCGGACGGGGTCGGACGTGCGCGGGGCGCTTGCCGCGGGGGGTCGTCATTCGCGCGGCATTGTCGCACGGGTGGCGGCAGCCGCGTCCGTGCCGCCGCCTCGTCCGGTGCGGTGTACTCTGGCACCGATCGATCGCGTCCCGTGGGGTCGCGGCGCGGTGCCCGAGGGATGGATGCCGGATCGGGATCCGAAACGACCGCAGTCCGGGGCTCCCGTTGGGCGCCCTGGCTTCGGGATCGGCCCGATCGCGCGGGTCACGCCGTCGCCTCTGGCGCGGCGGATGGCCGCCGACGCGGCGTCGGGCGGGACCGGGTCCTCGCAGATGGCCGGCATGCCGCCCATGCCGCGCACAGGGTTCGGGCTGCCGAGCCTGCGTCGAAACGTCTGTCCGCACTTCTACATGACCGGGACGCGAGGGGCCATCCACATCCACGCCCCGCATCTTCTCAAGGCGCTGATTCGCCAGGATGCGAACGTCTCGCGTTGCCAGCTGCGCGGCGGCGTGCACCTGGAGCAGGGGTACGTGAATGACGTATGCCTGACGCCGCGCTTCAACCAATGTGTGTTCTACGAGGAAGAGCTCACCCGCGAGTGACCGACCCGTCGGGATCGTCCGGCCGCCGTGCGTCGGCGGAGGCCGCCGTCCTGAGCTACGACGAGGCGCTGCATGCGATCGCCGAACGCGGTCGATACGGGATTCGCCTCGGTCTCGGCCGGATCCGGGCGCTTCTGAAG
>JANNUK010000084.1:0-3597 GCA_031395155.1 Chloroflexota bacterium
CATCTGCTGCCACCCCGTGCTGTCGGTGGATGCGCGGGTCGCCCTGACGCTGCGACTGCTGGGTGGCCTTCGCACCGATGAGATCGCGCGGGCCTTCCTCGTCTCGGAGACCACGATCGGCCAGCGGATCGTTCGTGCGAAGCGGACGCTTTCGGAGGCCCACGTTCCGTTCGAGGTCCCCCAGGGCGCCGATTTCGATGCGCGCCTCGCGTCCGTCCTGCAGGTGGTCTACCTCGTCTTCAACGAGGGCTATTCGGCGACATCCGGCGACGCCTGGGTGCGTCCAACGTTGTGCGAGGACGCCCTGCGACTCGGTCGTGTCCTGGCCGGGCTGGTCTCTGACGAACCCGAGGTGCACGGGCTGGTGGCGCTGATGGAGATCCAGGCGTCGCGGATGGGAGCACGCACGGACCCCGAGGGTCGGCCGATCCCACTCCTGGAGCAGCACCGAGCTCGATGGGACCGACTGCTCATCAATCGCGGCCTCGCCGCCCTGGACCTCGCGGAGTCCTTCGACGGAGCGCGAGGGCCCTATGTCCTGCAGGCGGCCATCGCCGCCTGTCACGCCCGGGCTCGGACCGCGGATGATACCGACTGGTCGCGGATCGTGGCCCTGTACGACGCACTCGCCCAGCTGACCCCATCACCGATCATCGAGCTGAACCGGGCCGTGGCCGTCTCGATGGCGCACGGACCTGCCGCAGGGCTCGAGCTCGTCGATGCTCTCACGGCAGAACCCGCTTTGCAGGCGTACCACCTGCTCCCCGCGGTTCGGGGCGATCTGCTGATGAAGGTCGGCCGGTTCGACGAAGCGGCCTCGGAGCTGGCACGGGCGGCCTCGATGACGCGCAACGCTGCGGAACGTAACCTGTTGTTGGAGCGCGCCCGCGCCGGCGGAGACGCACAAGCGACAGGCGGACGGTCACGGATGTGACACGATCCCAGGTGATGACCGCTAACAGTTTGATCGTGCCCCGACGCTACCCGCCGATCGAGCCGTATGCCAGCGGCAAGCTCGGGGTTGGTGGAGGCCACTCGATCTACTGGGAGTCTCGGGGAATCCCGGGGGCAAGCCAGCGGTGGCCCTCCACGGCGGACCGGGCAGCCGCAGCAGCACTGGTCGGCCGGAAGGGGCGAGATGGCAGCAGTCGAGATCAAGGCGGCGCTCGACGGCGCGCTTGAGTTCATTGCAGACGCGGTCGAGCATCTCGCATCAAGTCTTGGGGAAACCCATCCGACGGTCGTGGCTGGTCGCCGGATCATGTCCTCCCTTGACGCCCTTCCCGACGACGCGGTGCTGGTAACGGAGCAAACGCTGGCCGCAGCGTTGCATCGAGCGTGGCCATCCCGCCGGAACACGGGCTCAGGATTGGGCCTGTCCGCTGCCTTGATCTTCGCCGCTCTCCGGGCCGAGCCGTGATCGCTCTCGGGTGACGAAACAGACGGGCCGGCCGAACGTCGTTCGGATAGGGGAGGCCGGGAACCGAGTGGTGCGCATCAGGAGGGCCGAGTCTTGGACCAGCCGAGAACGCCACGACGCAGAAGGGGGCTCATCGCCCTGATCGCGGCCATCATCGTGATCCCGGTTGTCGGCTACTTTGGGGCCAGCGCCTACGTCTACGACCGGTTGTCCCGTGCGGTGGCCCAGTGCCCCGGGACGGACATCCATGAGCCGACGTCATTCACGGTCGAACGAATCGACACGGCCCCCTATCACATGCCCGCGCCGCAGACCGTGTCTTTTCCGGCTCGCGACGACGCAACCGTCACGATCGCCGCCTGGTGGGAACCGGTGGCCACCCTCGACGCCCCGACCGTCGTCCTCGTCCACGGCCACAACGGCTGCCGGCGGAACGGACAGTACCTGCTCGCCGCGGGGATGCTCCAGCGGCATGGGATCGCCGTGCTCCTCATCGACCTGCGGAACCACGGCGACTCGACCGTCGAGGACGGCCGGTTCGCCGGCGGGAACGACGAGTACCTCGACGTCCTCGGTGCCTTCGACTGGCTGCGTGCGCAGGGCGTGCCCGCCGCCCGCATCGGTTTCCTCGGGTTCTCTCTTGGGGCGGCGACCGTGATGATCGCGGTGGGTGAAGAGCCGCAGGCTGCCGCGGTCTGGGCGGACAGCAGCTTTGCCGAGATCCGCGAAGCGATCCGCGACGAATTGAGCCGGAACGGCTATCCCACGTTCCTCGACGTCGGCGGTGTCGTTGTTGGGAAGATCCTGACCGGCGACGACATTGCGGCCCGGAGCCCGCTCGAGGCGACGGCGAAGCTCAATGGTCGCCCGATCTTCCTCACGATGGGTTCCGACGACGAGCGGCTGAGCCCGGGTTACCTTGCCGACCTCGCCGCCGGGGTCAGGTCGGCTGGCGGTACGGTCGAACCCTGGCAGGTCCAGGGCGCCAAGCACACGCAGGCGATCCTTCTCTACCCGGATGAGTACGAGCGACGACTGGTCGACTTCTTCGGCCCCGCGCTTGGCGGTCTGCGCACTGGACCATAGCCAGGCCGTACTACCAATCAGACGCCGGATTCCACGAACGCGGCTTCCCCACGTGCGATCGCGTCGAGGATCAGGCGAGAGATCTCGGGTCGCATGAACCACTCGGGTGGCATCTCGCCCCGCGCGAACATGGCCCGAGCCTCCGTACCGCTGATGGAGAGCCTGTCGGCGGTGGGGTGGGCGGTACCGTTATGGCTGTGCACATAGCCCCCGGAGCTCTTCGAGTAGAACACCTCGTCGAACTTCACGGCCTTGATTCCCAGGTCGCCAAACGCATCGAAGATCTCATGGGCCGCTTCGGGCGCGTAGTAGTTCGCCACGCCCGTGTGGTCTCGTCCAACGACGAAGTGACTGCAGCCGAAATTCTTCCGGCACAGGGCGGTGAACAGCGCCTCGCGCGGGCCTGCGTAGCGAGAGAAGGTCGAGAGCGTCGCCATCACGACGCGGTTCTTCGGATAGAAGTTGTCGATCATCTCCTGATAGCTGCGCACGATCAACGATGTCTGGAAGTCCCCGGCCTTCTTCTGGCCGACGACGGGATGAACGAACAGCCCGTCACAGCTCTCCCGTTCGAGGGCGCTCAACTGGATGAACTCGTGAGCGCGATGGATCACGTTTCGCGTGTGGAAGCCCAGCACGGTGATCCACCCACGTTCGAGAAACAGGTTGCGGACCTGCCTCGGGCTGAGCGAGTACTCGCGGACAGCTGATACGCGCCGCCGCAGGAGGTCGATGTCCCCGGCGAGCAGCACCGGGTTCATGTTCCGTGTCATCCGAACGCCGGGATGCTCAGGATCGGAGGTCTGATACAGACGCCCGGCGTAGGTCTCTCGGTCGAGTGCGAACTTCTGCGCGAGGTGCAGGATGGCGAGCACGTTGCCGTGCTGGTCCTCAAGGGCGACCCGCTGCCCCTCACGGAGGTCCGCGGCACGCTCCGCAGGTACATCAAGGACGATCGGAATCGGCCACACCGTGCCGCTGGGAAGCCGCATGTCGACGAGCACCGATTCAACTTGGGCCTCGTTCATGAAACCGGACAATGGGCTGTAGGTCCCGATGCCGATCTGCTCGACTTCCATCTGCTGTCGATC
>JANNUK010000109.1:0-1963 GCA_031395155.1 Chloroflexota bacterium
CAATGCGGGCTGAACGATGCTGACCCCCGGTTGCCCGGTGTGTTCCCAGAGCACTGTGCCGTCCTTCGGTGCGACGCTGGTCGAGCGGGATCCTCGGAGCAGCAGGATCTGAGCGACGCCGTCTTTCGTCACCAGATGTGGCGTGCTGTAGCCAGCGCCGCCTTCCGGGCCGAGCCAGCGCGGTTGGCCGGTTTTGACGTCGTAAGCGGCGAGCCGGCCGGCCGCGGCCACGATGACGATGTCGCCCACCACCAAAGGCGAGCTGGTGAAGCCCCAGCCCGGGATCTCTACGCCCGTGTCGGCCGCCGCGTTACGCGACCACACGACGGCACCGTCGGAGGCGTCGAGCGCGTTCAGGATTCCGGTGGCGCCGAATGAGTAGACGCGACCGTTGCTAAGGGTCGGCGTCCCGCGCGGGCCGGGACCGGCATTCGATTCCCAGAACCGCGCACGGTCGCGGTGTCGCCACACCGGCTCGCCGGTGCTCACCTTGTAGCAGGCGACGATCTCGTCGTCACCGCGCTGCTCCTGGGTGTAGAGGAGGTCGCCGCCGACCGCGAAGGACGACCAGCCGGGTCCGATCGGCCGGCGCCACAGTTCGACCGGAGGCGAGGCGGCCCAGTCGGTCTTGATCCGCACGCCGCGAACGACGCCGTCGCGCTGGGGTCCGCGAAAGCCGGGCCAGAGGGCGCGCGTCTCCGTGGCCGCGGGAGCCTTTGGGCTCGCCGGCGGCTCGCCGCCGGTTCGAGCCACCGGCCGCTTTTCGGACGACTTCGCGGGTACCGCCGGCGGAGTGGTAGTCGTCGGCGCGTCGCTCGCCCGGGCCGGGGGCCGCGGCTCGGGATTCTCCGCGGTTTTCGGCGCGGACGGGAGGGCCACGGGCTCTCGGGCCAGAAGCCGTTCCTCGGGAGTCGGCGTCCACCGCCAGTGGAGATCCATGGGGGAATCACCGATCACGCCGCTGGTGCGTACGAGCGTGAATACTCCGCAGGCCAGCAGGATGGCGGCGACCATCGATGCTCGGCGAGGCCTGTCAAAGAGGCGACGGCTGGCCACCGCCCACGCGACGAGGGCGAGGGTCAGGACAGGGATGGACAGGAAGTAGAACATCATTCCCATCCCCGCTCCCGCAATCGACGCGTGGAGGAAGGGCCGTGTCGCGAGCACCGCGACGACCATCAGGAAGACGGCGCCCAGTCGCTCGGACCAGGGCGCCCGGCTGAAGAACACCCACCACACGACGATCGCCAAACCGGCCACGAGTGCTCCAACCATCCCGAAGAGCATGGCCTCGGGTACGACGATGGCCGCCAACGTGGCCAGCACCAGCAGCACCGCGGCGACCGCGCCGGGCCACAGCCGGAGCGGCCTCTTAAGAGTCGGTCCGCCCGTGTGTGGGATGGCCATTGTGAGATTAGACGCTTCCCACACGCCGTTTGTTCACCAAGGACACTTGCCGCGGCGCCGCGACTCGGCGACCGCGTGGACCTCCATCCCGGGAATCCGGGTCAGGTTCACCGCCTTCACCTTGAAATCCAGGCTGTATCTGGAGGCGTTTCGCACTCAAGCGTGCTGCCATTTGGCACCTCCGTTGTTTAGTGGAAGTGTCTACATTATCGAGGGAGGTTCCCTCGCCGGTTCCAATGCGTTGTTCTGCGGCACGGAGCCTTTTGCCTCAAAGATCTTCGGGCCTGAGGCCCGTGGTTTGGCGATCTTTGCGAGCATGCGCCCGCCGACCTCGTCGGCGTCGTGAAACGCGAACGTGACGTTCGGCCAGCCCTCCCGGGCCAAGGTGCGATGGGAACCCGTTTGCCGCTTTATGATCCAGCCGATCCGAAGGAAAGCCGCCAGCATGAAGGGCCCATCGGATGGCGACGCGGAGTCGCGTCCTTTGGCCTTCTCCACAAGCATGGCTCGACGCCCAATGCGCCTTGCGGCCGTAATGGCCTCCATCTGATCGGCC
>JANNUK010000140.1:0-4723 GCA_031395155.1 Chloroflexota bacterium
CCGCCCACGACGCCGCGAAGCAGGGCGCCCAGGTCATGCTCTTCCAGGAGCTGTTCTACGGTCCCTACTTCTGCCAGGTCCAGGATCCGCAGTACTACAGCTACACCGAGCTCATCCCGGACGGCCCCACGACGAAGCGGATGCAGGACCTTGCCAGGCAGACCGGGATGGTCCTCGTGGTCCCGATGTACGAGGAGGACGCCCAGGCCTCCGGGATCTACTACAACACCGCGGCGGTCATCGATGCGGACGGGTCGTATCTCGGGAAGTACCGCAAGACGCACATCCCGCACGTCAAGGGGTTCTGGGAGAAGTTTTACTTCCGCCCGGGGAACATGGGCTATCCCGTGTTCGAGACGGCGGTCGGCAAGGTCGGCGTCTACATCTGCTACGACCGCCACTTCCCGGAGGGCGCCCGAGCGCTCGGCCTGAACGGCGCCGAGATGGTGTTCATCCCATCGGCGACGTCGCGGGGCCTGTCGGAATACCTCTGGCGGATCGAGCAGGTCAGTCACGCCGTCGCGAACGGCTACTTCGTCGGGACGATCAACCGGGTCGGAATCGAAGCCGAGATCGGCGACGATGACTTCTATGGTCAAAGCTACTTCTGCGACCCGCGTGGTCAGTTCATCGGAAGCGTCGGCGATCCGTACAGGGAAGAGCTGATCCTTCGGGACATGGATCTCGACGTGGTCTCGCAGGTCCGCCAGACCTGGCAGTTCTACCGGGACCGGCGGCCCGATGCCTATGGAGATCTGGTCCGACCGTAGCCAACCGTTGGGTCGGCCGCTCGGAGGAGGGCGGCCGAACCAACTGGGTGCGCCAGCGATCGACGATCGCGGCGGACCCGATCCAGGAGGTTCCACCGATGCAGTTCGGATTCACGATCAAGCCGGATCACGCGATCGAACGAACGGTCGCTCTCGCGGTGCAGGCCGAGTCTGCCGGTTTCGACTACGGCTGGGTCTTCGACTCCCACGTGCTGTGGCGCGATCCGTATCCCCTCCTGACGCTGATGGCCCAGGCGACCACGACACTGCGCTTGGGAACATGCGTGACAAATCCCGCCACGCGCGAGCCGTCGGTCACCGCGTCCACCCTGGCCGTCCTCGATGAGCTGTCCGGCGGTCGGATGGACCTGGGGATCGGCCGCGGCGACAGCGCCCGGCGAGTCCTCGGCAAGCCACCGACCACGATGGCCACGCTCGAGGAGGCGATCGGCGTGATTCGGGACCTCGTGGAGGGTCGCACGACGACCTACGAGGGCACCGAGCTCTCCCTCCCGTGGACCGGCAAGTGGAAGCTCCCCGTGTGGGTAGCTGGCTACGGGCCGATGGCCCTCAAGATGACCGGCCGGATCGCCGACGGGGTGATCCTCCAGCTGGCCGACCCGGATCTCATCCGCTGGTTCGTCGGCCAGGTCCGCGAGGCCGAGGCGGCAGCCGGACGTCCTGCCGGATCGGTCAAGGTACAAGCAGCAGCGCCGGCCCACATCGGCGAGATCGGTGACTGCCGCGACCGAACCCGCTGGTTCCCGGCGCTCGTCAGCAATCACGTCGTGGACCTGGTGAACAAGTATCCCCGCGATGAGCTGCCGGAATCGCTCACCGGATATGTCCGCGACCGGACCGGGTACGACTATCTCCACCATGCCGAGGTCGGCTCGTCCAACGCCGGCTTTGTCGGCGACGATGTGACCGACCGGTTGTGCGTTCTCGGCTCCGTCGACGATCACCTCGTGAAGCTGCGCGACCTGGCCGCGGCGGGCGTCGACCAGTTCAACATCTACCTCATGAACGGTGACGAGGAGCAGGTGCTCGAGATCTACGGACGCGACATCATCCCGAAGCTGCGCAACGTGGCCGCGGCGACCACCCCGGGGTGAGCTCAGAACGCCGACTGAACGCCGACTGATCGCCGCATCCGCCACAATGGAACGCACGAGCCCGATGCCTCACCAGGAGGACCGATGCGCACCCTGATCACGAACGGCACGATCGTCACGGCCGACGGGTCGTACGACGCCGATGTCCTGATCGACGGCGAGACGATCGCCCAGATCGGCCGCGACCTCGCTGGTGCCGGCTCAGGCGCGACCGCCGACGACACGATCGACGCCTCCGGAAAGTACGTCATCCCGGGGGGCATCGACGTGCACACCCACATGGAGCTGCCATTCGGCGGCACGTCCGCCAAGGACACGTTCGAGACCGGCACGCGGGCAGCCGCGTTCGGCGGGACGACCTCGATCGTCGACTTCGCCGTCCAGTCTCGCGGAAAGTCGTTGCGCGAGGGCCTCGATACCTGGCATGCGAAGGCCGCGGGCAACGCCGTCTCCGACTACGGCTTCCACATGATCATGAGCGACGTCAACGACGACACGCTCGCCGAGATGGACGGCCTGGTCGCCGAGGGCGTGCCGGACTTCAAGCTCTTCACCGCCTACCCCGGCGTGTTCTTCAGCGACGATGGAGCGATCTTCCGGGCGATGCAGCGGACCGCGAAGAACGGCGGCCTGATCATGATGCACGCGGAGAACGGCCTCGCGATCGACGTGATCGCAGCCGACACGGTGGCCGCCGGCACGACGGACCCGATCGGCCATGGTCTGGCGCGCTACTCCGTGCTGGAGGGCGAGGCGACAAACCGGGTCATCCGCCTGGCCCAGGCGGCGGGCGTCCCCGTCTACATCGTCCACCTGTCGGCACGGGAGGCCATGAACGCCGTTCGCCAGGCGCGCGACGAAGGCCTGCCTGCGTTCGCCGAGACGTGCCCGCAGTACCTGTTCCTGTCGCTCGACGACATGGGCAATGGGTTCGAGGGTGCCAAGTACGTCTGCTCACCGCCGCTTCGACCCGCCGACCACCAGGTGGAATTGTGGCGCGGCCTCGTGAAGGACGACCTCCAGGTGGTCTCGACCGACCACTGCCCGTTCGACTTCGAGGGCCAGAAGGACCTTGGTCGCGGCGACTTCCGCAAGATCCCGAACGGGCTGCCCGGCATCGAGGACCGGATGGACCTGCTCCACAACGGCGGAGTCGTCGCCGGCAGGATCACCAGGGAGCGTTGGGTAGAGATCACCTCGACCGCTCCAGCCAAGCTGTTCGGGATGTATCCACACAAGGGCGCCGTGGCGGTCGGCTCCGATGCCGACCTCGTGATCTACGACCCGAACCGCAAGCGGACCATTTCGGCGACGTCGCACCACATGAACGTCGACTACTCGTGCTACGAGGGACGGGTCGTGCAGGGGGCGTCCGACGTCGTGCTTTCGCGCGGCTCGGTCATCGTCCGTGACGGCCAGTTCACCGGGCGCAAAGGCCACGGAAAGTTCATCAAGCGTGCCACGGCCGACTTCGCCCGGATGGCCTGAGCGACCAGGCTCGGGGCCCGACGCGGCAGCGAGCCGAGCGGCCGATGCGGGTCGCCCCGACATCGTCATCCTCGATGGCGGGCTGGCTACCGAACTCGCTGCGCGAGGCCACGACCTGAGCGACCGGCTGTGGTCGGCACGACTGCTCATCGACGAGCCGCAGGCGATCGAGGACGTCCACCTCGCCTACTTCCAGGCCGGCGCGCGGGTGGCCACGACGGCCAGCTACCAGGCCACCATCCCCGGGTTCGCGACGGCCGGGATGGATCGTGCGGCCGCGCTGGGAGCGATCCGGCGCAGCGTGGAGCTGGCCGGACGGGCAGCAGACCGACACGCGTCCCTGTCCGGTCTGGACCGTGACTCGCTGATCGTCGCCGGCTCCGTGGGACCGTATGGGGCGATGCTCGCGGACGGATCCGAGTATCGCGGAGACTACGATCCGGGGCCGGCGGTCCTGCGCGACGTGCATGCTCCGCGGATGGAGGCGCTCCTCGAGGCCGGGGCCGACCTGCTGGCTCTCGAGACGATCCCCACGATTCGTGAGGCCAGGGTGCTGGTGGACCTGGTCGACGAACTCGGCGCTCGGGCATGGCTCTCGTTCCAGTGCCGCGACGGCCGTTCGACGGCCGCCGGCGAACCGATCGCCGAGGCGATGGCCCTCGCGGCTGGACCGGCGTTCGTGGCGGTCGGGGTCAACTGCACCGCTCCGCGCCACGTGGCGGCGCTGCTCGAGACGGCAGCGTCGGCAACCGATCGACCCCTCATCGCCTACCCGAACGGCGGCGACCGCTGGGACGCGGAGGCGCGGGCGTGGGTCAGCGACGGACCGCACGGCCAACCGCTCGGTGAGGCACCGGGCTGGGCCGCGGCAGGTGCGAAATGGATCGGTGGGTGCTGCGGAACGGGGCCGGCCGATATCGCCGGGCTCGCGACGCTGCTCGACGATTCGCGCTGAGGTTCGCCCGCTCCGCCAACCGCCGGCCATCGCGGTCGGGTGCCGTCGATTGCCGAGCCCGGACCCGGCGTCATCCGGTCATCGACGGCGCCAGGCGAAGATCCGCGTCGCTCCGACATCGCACCACACCAGACCGAGCTCACTCGGAGGTTCGCGTCCAGCGCTGAGCGAGTGGACCCAATGCTCCCTCGATGCCGGGAAGCGGGCCCCGAACACCTCCGGGTTACCGCGCGAGCAGCGCTCGATTGCGAGTCGTGGCGCGCACGACCCAACATGACGCCACCAGGTACGGTCGGTCGCCGCCGAATACCAGGGCCAGATCGGCGGCCTCGGCCAGTTTCCGGTTCGTGCTCCGCACCGCGGCGCCAACGTCGCCGATCGTGTTCCAGCACTCG
>JANNUK010000154.1:0-4386 GCA_031395155.1 Chloroflexota bacterium
TCGAGCGCCTCATCGGCGAGGTCAAGCCGCTGGTCGATCGGGGCTGATCATGGCGGCCGAGCGGCAAGCGCAGGTCGCGGCGACGGTCGAGTTCGAGCACGTCTCGAAACGCTACCCGGGCGCCCAGGCCGGTGCGGGAGCGGCGGTCGACGACCTCAGCCTCACCGTGCCGGCGGGGAAGATCTGCGTTCTCGTCGGCCCGTCGGGCTGCGGCAAGACCACGAGCCTGAAGATGGTCAATCGGCTGATCGAGCCGACCAACGGTCGAATCCTCCTCGACGGCGTCGATGCGGCGAGCCGCGAGGTGACCGACCTTCGGCGCGGCATCGGCTACGTGATCCAGCAGACCGGCCTGTTCCCCCATCAGACGATCGGCGAGAACGTGGCCACCGTGCCGCGGCTTCTCGGCTGGACGGCGGCGCGGCAACGGGAGCGGGCGGAGGAGCTCCTGGCAATCGTCGGCCTGCCGCCGGCGACCTACCGCGACCGCTATCCCTCGCAGCTGTCCGGTGGGGAGCGCCAGCGGGTCGGGGTGGCCCGCGCGCTGGCGGCGGATCCGCCGATCATGCTCATGGACGAGCCGTTCGGCGCGGTCGATCCCATCGTCCGCGAGAAGCTCCAGAACGAGTTCCTGCGGCTGCAGGAGGACCTCGCCAAGACCATTCTGTTCGTGACTCACGACATCGACGAAGCGATCAAGATGGGCGATCTCGTGGCGGTCCTGCAAGTCGGCGGCAAGCTCGCCCAATTCGGAACGCCCGACGAGATCCTGGCCGCGCCGGCCTCGGACTTCGTTGCCCGGTTCGTGGGTGCCGACCGCGGCCTGAAACGGCTGTCGCTCAGCCGTGTTCGAGACCTCGCCCTGATGCCCGCCATAACGGCTCGGGCCGGCGACGATGTCCGAACCGTCCGCGAACGGACACTGGCCAATCCTTTCCACTACATGCTGCTGGTCGACGACTTGGATCGTCCGATCGGCTGGGTGCACCAGGAGGTCCTTCCCGCGGAAGGGTTCCTCGCCGAGTCGATGACCGAGTCGATGTCCCCGCTCCTCGACCCACGAACGACGCTCAAGGATGCCCTGTCGATGCTTCTCGACGCCGACGTCCAGGCCGGCATCGTGGTGAATGCCGCTGGGGCCGTGCTCGGCCTGGTGACCGCGGAGATGATCGCCGAGCGGATGCGCACCGGGGCCGCGGAGGCGGGCGCGTGAGGGCCAGCGCGTGAGGGAGGACGAGCCGCTCATCGACTGGACCTGGATCGGGAGCCACCTCGACGACATCGCGTTTCGCACGGCGCAGCACCTGGCCCTGGCCGGGGTCGCCGTGGCCATCGGATTTGCGATCGCCTTCGCCCTGTCGATCTGGGCCGTCCGCGATGGTCGCGTTCGTGCGCCCCTCACGGCGATCGCGGGCGGCCTCTACACGATCCCCAGCCTGGCCCTCTTCGCGGCCCTGATCCCGTTTACCGGACTCTCCTTCCTGACCGTCGAGATCCCGCTGGTCCTCTACACGCAGCAGATCCTCGTGCGCAACATCGTGGCCGGCTTCGACGCGGTCCCCGCCGATGTGCTCGAGTCGGCGGACGGCATGGGCTACTCGCGACGTGAGCGCCTGTGGCGTGTCGAGCTACCGCTTGCCGTGCCGCTCATCGTGACCGGGATCCGCCTCGCGGCCGTCACGACGATCGGCCTCGTGATGATCGCGACGCTCCTGGGCGACAACTTCGGCGGGCTCGGGCTGTTCATCAAGGAGGGCATTCAGACCTTCTTCGCGACGAAGGTCTACGTCGGGGCGATCCTGTCGGTCACGCTCGCCGTCCTCGTCGACCTCATCCTCGTCCGTGTCGAGCGGCGCCTGACCCCGTGGGCTGAGTCGCGGGCCCAACGCAGCACGACTGCTCCGTCGGCCGCGACGACGGCGAGCGCGTGACATGGACGCTCTGACAGCGACGGCTGCGTGGCTCCTGGATCCTGCCCACTGGAGCGGCACGGACGGGATCCCGATCCGGCTCTGGGAGCACGTCTGGATCTCCGCCCTGTCCGTCCTGACCGCGGCGGTTATCGCATTGCCGGTCGGTGCGTTCATCGGACACACCGGCCGCGCGGCGTCGCTCGCCATCAACCTCGCGAACATCGGCCGTGCCGTCCCGTCCTACGCGATTCTCGTCATCGTGCTTCCGATCTCCCTCCGCCTGGCGCCCGAACTCGGCTACGACCCGGGGCTCGGGCTGTCCGAGATTCCGACCTTCACGGCGATGACGCTGCTCGGGATCCCCCCGATCCTTGTCGGGACCTACGGCGGGCTGCGCGAGGTGGATCGGGACCTTGTCGAGGCGGCTCGCGGGATGGGGATGCGCGAGCGCCAGATTCTCAGCCGCCTCGAGGTCCCCCTTGCCCTGCCGGTCATCCTCGGTGGCGTCCGGACGGCCGCCGTCCAGGTCGTGGCCACGGCAACGCTCGGCGCAGTCGTCGCCTACGGCGGCCTGGGTCGATACCTCATCGACGGCATCGCCCGCAATGAGACGGACCGGCTGTTCGCCGGCGTGGCCCTGGTGGCAGCGCTGGCCCTTGGCGTCGAGGGCGTTTTCGCCGTCCTCCAGCGGGCGCTCACCTCACCAGGTCTTCGGCCCATCACCGGCTCGGGTCCCTCTGCGGGTCCTCCGCGAGGCGGGAGCGACGTGGGGGGCTTCTGAGCGACGTGACTGAGTGAACCGGTCGCCCGGCCTGCACGTAACCCACGGTGTAGGCCTCGACACAGAAGCGTCATCTGCGACTGCTGTAATGTCGCCCGGTCGGCGCGGTCAGGAAGACTGTGCCCAGAAGAGGAGGACAGACCCACATGCGGCTATCCCGCACGCTCGCCCTCGGGGCGTCGTTGCTGGTGCTCATCAGCGCCTGCACGACGGGTGGGGGCAGCAAGGCCACCATCAAGATCGGATCCGATGGGTTCTACGAATCCAAACTCGTCGCCGAGATGTACGCCCAGGTCCTCGAGGCCGACGGCTACACCGTCGAGCGCAGCCTGGGCCTCGGGCCCCGGAAGGTCACCACACCGGCTCTCGAGAGCGGCCAGATCGACCTCAAGCCCGAGTACCTCGGCAGCGGCCTTGGCTACTACGACAAGACCAGGACCACCGGCGACCCAGAAGCCAACAAGGTAGCCCTCCAGGACATCCTCAAGACCAAGGGCGGCGGGATCACCGTCCTCGGCTATACCCCCGGTCAGGACACGAACGCGTTCGTTGTCCGGGCCGACACGGCCGCCAAGTACAGCCTCACCAAGATCAGCGACCTGACCGCGATCCAGGACGAACTCACGTGGGGACTCCCGCCGGAGTGCGAGACGAACCCATTGTGCGCGGGCGCGCTCACAGATCTGTACGGGATCACGTTCCCCCCGGCGAAGCTCCAGGCGCTCGGAGCGTGTGACGCGCCGATGGCCGAAGCGCTCAACGGCGGGGCCGTCGATGTTGCCGAGCTGTGCTCGACGCAGCCGGCGATCTCGCAGTTCGGCTTCGTCGTCCTCGAGGACGACAAGGGCACCCAGCCGGCCGAGAACCTCGCCCCGATCGTTCGGGACGACTACCTCGCCAAGGTTGACAAGGATGACTTCGCCAAGCTGCTCGACGCGGTCTCGGCGAAGCTGACGACCGAAGAGCTAACCAAGCTCGGCGTCGAGGTCGCCGTCAACAACCGCGACGTCGAGGACGTTGCGGCCGAATGGTTGAAGGCGAACGGCCTCCTTCCGTAGTCATCGTTCTGTGGGCCGATCGAACCCCCGGCCCGACGCCGGGGGTTCGTGATTTCCACGAGCGGCCGAAGGCCCGCGGATCGCGGACCGGCCGACCCGGTCGTGGGAGGATAGTGGCATCGCCAGCCACGCACTCGAGGTAGCTCAAGCCATGCTCGATCGCATGTTCGGTGGGCGCGAGAAGGATTCGGCCGTCGCCGCACGGATTCCGCCCGGCCAGTACAAGACCGACAAATTCCCGGTCCTCCACTACGGCTCCGTGCCGCGTGCGGACCTGGCTGCCTGGGACTTCAAGGTGTGGGGCCAGGTGGACTCGCCATTCACCCTGACCTGGGATCAGTTCAAGGGCCTGCCGCGCAAGACCGTCGAAACGGACATCCATTGCGTCACCCGCTGGACGAAGCTCGACACGATCTGGGAAGGCGTCGCGGTCCAGGAGATCCTGTCGCTGGCCCAGATCCGGCCAACGGCTTCGCACGTGGTGGCGCACTCGGAGCAGGGCTATACCGCGAATATGCCGCTGTCGGTCCTCGACGATGACGACGTGATGCTCGCCGACATCTTCGACGGCAAGCCGCTGGACCCGGAACACGGGTACCCGCTCCGCCTTCTCGTCCCGAAGCGCTACTTCTGG
>JANNUK010000193.1:0-3846 GCA_031395155.1 Chloroflexota bacterium
CGGCGGTCCGAGATGACGTTCTCGATCCGCTCGATCTCGTCCTGCAGGTCCAGCACGTTCTGCTGCGCCTTGACCTGCGGATACTGTTCCATGACCGCGAACAGGGAACGGACGGCAGACGTCGTGGCCTCCGAGGTCGCGGCTTGGTCGGGGATGGGGCGAGTGGGGGAGTAGGCCGCGCGCAGCCGGGTGACCTCGGTAAGCGTGTTTCGTTCGAAGGCCAGCACGCCCCGGACCGCATCAACCAGCGCCGGCAGCTGGTCGTGACGTTGCTTCAGTCCGACGTCGATGTTCGCCCACGCCTTGTCGACGCGCTGTCGAAGGGCGATCACGTCGTTGTACGTCGCGATGACGATGAACGCGACGACGACCCCGACAACGGCGACAGCGAACCACGCGGCGAGGACGAGCGGCTGCATCAGTCGGACCGAACCATCTAGGGCAGCGTAGCGCCGAGGCCAAGCGCGAGCGCGACGGCCGACCCGATGGCGAGCGTCGCCCCCAGGAGACCCACGAGGAAGCGGGCCTGCTGACGTTCGCCAGCCTGACCGGGGGCACCGGCCGCGATGAGCAGCGGGACCTCGCTCGAGGCGACGACGATGAGGGCCTCCGGCGGGATCGTGAACGTGCGCTCGGCCTCCATGGCCTCGCCGGCATCGGCCAGGGGCGCCTGATCGGCGCGGGGATCGATGTCCGGTTCGCGGACCGGCCGTCCGATGCCGAAGCCGGGGATCGCCGCGTTGCCCCAGGCCGTCTCTGCGTCCGGGGCCAGCAGACCGGCACGTGCCTCGGCGATGTCGGCCGAGATCTCCGCCTCCACCTGTTCGTCCATCCCGCCCCCCTCGGCGAGGTCGGCGTGGGCGGGGTCGCTCAGGGTGCCGAATGGGACGGCGCGCCCCAGGATCGTGACGATGTCGCCTGGTTCGATGCGCGCCTCCTGGTAGCGTCGCTGTCGGTTGCCGTTTGTACCGAGTCCCGAACCGAGGACCGCGCCGGCCCATCCCGTCGTACCACCGATCGACCGTCCCGGATCCGATGGATCACTCCCGATGCGAACCGTGAGAAGCGCGGCGATCTGGGCCTCGCGGTCGGGTCGCGCCGCCGTGTACGCGGGCCCTTCGCGCAGAGCCAGGCCGCCCGGCGGGCTGCCGGTCCAGTCCTCGCTTTCGTCGAATCGCCACGGGATGTCCCACTGCGCGCCGCGCGGGAAAACCCGGACCGCACCCGATGCGTCGCCGACCATGAACCCGACGGCGCGCTCTTCGTCGAAGACGTACGAGCTGTCGCTGCCGGATCGCTCGCTGATCCGAGCCCGGTAGTAGGTGGAGGTGGCGCTCTGGAGTGGGGAGACGAGGGCGACCTCGCCGGGCGTGACGGTTCCCGAGATGCGGACCTCGCCGGCCGCGATGGACGCGATCCGCGAGCTGCTCGTCCCGCCGATGCGGGCTGCGGCTCGATACCCGTGGAAGCCACGCCAGAGGAGCACGATCCCCGCGAGGATCCCTGCGGCGGACAGCGGGATGAGGTCGGAGAACGTTGGCATGGCCTCGATGAGAGTAGTGGTGGCGAGTCAGCCTGTGCGGCGGATCGACCCGGCCAGGATCGCCAGGCCGAGCACGATCAGGAAGACCGGCCAGACATCGCCCAGGTCCAGCGAGGGAACGAGCCGCTCGATCAGGAGTGATCCCCCAGCCGACAAACCGCCTATCCATCCGCATTGCTGGACCCGCATCCTCCGTTATCGGGCTCGGCCAACGGTAGCAGGCGCGGAGCGGAGACGGCGACGCGCGGTGATCGTGCTACGCTCGGCCGGCTTGAGGTCGACGATCGGAGAGGAACTGATGCAACCGGATCGGGGGACACGCCGCCAGCCAGCGCGTCCGGCATGACGGCGAGGATGCCGGGAGACGTCCACGCCGGACCACGGTTCGATGCCGTCATCTTCGACCTCGACGGCGTGCTCGTTGATTCCGAGATCTGGTGGGACGAGGTTCGTCAAGCGTTCGCCGCGGATCACGGCCGATCTTGGACCGTGATCGATCGGGCGGCCGTCATGGGTGCGAATTCGCGCCAGTGGTCCGAGACGATGCGCCAGCGTCTCGAGTTGGAGTTGACCGACGGTGAGATCGAACGGGCGATCGTTGATGGCATGGTTGAGCGCTTTCGGACCGAGGGCGCCCCAGTCATTGGAGGCGCCGTCGAGACCGTCCGCCGAATTGCCGGAGGCTGGCGGGTGGCCGTGGCGTCATCGGCACATCGCGAGGTCATCGACGCTGCTCTGGCGACGACCGGGTTGACCGACGTGTTCCAGGTCGTGGTCTCATCGGACGAGGTCGATCGAGGGAAACCGTCGCCCGATGTCTACCTCGAGGCGGCCCGCCGACTCGGCGTGGCTCCGGGGCGCTGCCTCGTGGTCGAGGATTCGCTCAACGGTGTCTCGGCCGCCGTCGCGGCCGGCATGACGGTGGTTCTCGTCCCCAATCGCAGTGTCCCGCCGGCGGACGGGACCGCCGCGCTCGCCCAGCACGTCCTGGACGACATCGGTCGACTCGACCCGTCGGTGATCGTCGCGGACGACAGTCCTCCTTCGGTCCCTGTTGGGAGCATCGAGGGGGAATCCCAACCACCTGAGGCCTCGGGTCCAGCTCTACCGGCCCGGGACTCGGACGGCGGGTCGGATGGCGGTTCGAATGGCGATGCGGGCCGAGAGCCCGAACTGCCCAGGAACGGACTCCCGTTGTCCGAGATCGCCGCATGGCGCCGGACGGTTCGCTACTGGGTGTCGCGTGTCGCGGTCGGCGTGCTTGCCAGGTGCTACGTTCGGCTTCGCGTCGAGGGGATCGACCGCCTCCCTCATGGCCCGGCGGTCTACTGTTTCAACCACCTGAATTGGACCGACCCGTTCATGCTCATGGCCACGCTGCCGATGCGGCCGCGGCTGTTCTTCTTCGGCCCGAAGGAGGAGGACATGGACCTGGGCGGGCGCAACCGGGTGATGCGCTGGACTGGAACGGCGCTGCCGTACAAACCCGGCAAGAACGATCTCCTCGGCGCCACGCGACGGGTCGACGCGGTCCTTCGCTCCGGAGCGGTGATCGGCATTGCCGGCGAGGGACGGATCCACCATCGCGAATCCGCCCTGCTCCCGCTGAACGAGGGCACGGCCTACTTTGCCATCCGCTCCGGCGTTCCGATCGTGCCCATCGCGATCAACGGCACGAGCTGGCTGCGTCTCGGCCGAGTCGTTCGAATCCGGGTGGGGGAGCCGATCCAAACCACCGGCCGGCCCACCCGCGAGGCGATCTCCGACGCCACAGAGCAGACGTCGAGAGCGCTGCGCGACCTCGTCGCCGACGCACCGGACCTCCCCAGGCCCGGTCCCATCGGGCGATGGCTGACCGAGCGGTTCAACGAATGGCCTGAGGGCGCGCGTCCGGACGATCGCTGATCGCCTCTGGCATACTCTCGGGCGACCCGGCAGCCGATGCGGACCGGGGCCACAGGAGACGTCGTGGAAGCCGCCGGCCTGTCCGCCGACCCGAAGGAATACCGATCCCGTCTGGCCGCGCGGTCGGACGACCAGATCGACGCGTGGGCCGCCGAACTCATGCGAGACATCACGATCCGTCGCGGCGTCCGCCGGGTGGTCGAGGAATTCTGCCGTTCGGCCCGGATCGGGGAGCATGAATTCGAACGAGTGTTCACATCTGGCGGTGGGCCGGCCGCGAGCATCGGCCGGGATCGCGATGGTCACCTCATGGTCCCCGCCATCACCGTTCATGCCCTTGTTCCCGGGATCCGGAACCAGGTCGCGGACGGACGCCAGCGGTTGATCGATTATCTCGT
>JANNUK010000235.1:0-2760 GCA_031395155.1 Chloroflexota bacterium
CGCGCGTATGCCGAGCGATGCGCGCTCTGTCGGCTGCGCCACCAGGAGCTCCTCGATGCCGCCCACATCACGCGACGGCGACGCCGAGGGCGAGCCGCTGATCAGCACCGGCGTTGCCCTGTGCAAGCTCCATCACGCCGCGTTCGATCGGTTCTTCTTCGCGATTCGGCCCGACTACGTCATCGAGGTCCGTCCGTCCGACCTGCGCGAATCGGACGGCCCGATGCTCGTCGTGGGCCTCCAGCAGATCCACGGCCAGCGGATCCACCTGCCCCGCCGTGCCATCGACCTCCCCGACCGGACCCGCCTCGAGCGCCGCTACGAGCAGTTCCGGCAGGCGGCGGGGTAGGGGAGGGCGGGCTCGGTCTTTTCGGGGCCTCGAGGTCCTCGATGGGCGGTTTCCGTCGCGCGCCCTGGGCCTCACGATCGAGTGGGCCGCCCAGCATCGGGACGAGCTCCTCGTTGACTGGGAGTTGGCGTCGACCCGCCAGCAGTTGCAGAGGAATCGAGCCACTTGGCTAGGATGCTGCGGATGATCAGGATCTCGAACGTGCAGCCGCTCGAAGGCCGGCTGGTTCAGTTGACGCTGACCGATGGCTCGGTCGTGCAGCGGGACCTGAGCGCGCTGCTGGATGGCGTGGGCGTCTTCGCGCGAATCTCCTTCGATGACTCCGCCTTCCGCGAGGTGTACGTGGACTCCGGGACGCTCGCCTGGCCCGGAGATGTGGACATTGCGCCAGAGACGCTCATCTGGGACGGGCCTGATCCGAAGGACATGGATCGGCGGCCCGAGCGCTTCCTGCGGCCGCGGAAACCTCGGCACGCCAGGACGGAATGACAGCCTCGCGCTGACGTACGCCGAGCGCTGCGCGCTCTGCCGGCTGCGCCACCAGGAGCTCCTGGACGCGGCGCACATCACGCCCGACAGCGACGCCGAGGGCGAGCCGGTGATCAGCAACGGCGTGGCCCTGTGCAAGCTCCATCACGCCGCGTTCGATCGGTTCTTCTTCGCCATTCGGCCCGACTACGTCATCGAAGTGCGTCCGTCCGTCCTCATCGAATCGGACGGCCCGATGCTCGTCGTGGGCCTCCAGCAGATCAACGGCCAGCAGATCCACCTGCCCCGCCGCACGATCGACCTCCCGGACCCGGCTCGCCTCGCGCCGCTACGAGCAGTTCCGGCAGGCTGCGGGGTAGGGTCAGGCGCCACGCCAAAGTCTACCGCCGGTCACTCGATCAGGATCTCGAGAGCGATCTTCGCGTCCTCTGCGCTCGGGGTCGAACGCCATGCCGGATGACCAGGATCGAGGAGTTCGCGCCGACGTCGGAGCCAGCCTCGTTCGGCCTGGCTGACCTCATGGCGCAGCGACCTGGGGTCCTCGACCGCCGCCAGCAGCAACGCGAGGTCCCTGCGGTGCTTGTCCGGCTCCCGTGCGACATCGACGGCCCGCGCCTTGATCAGGATTGCCCCGAGCAGGGAAGGGCAGGGGAGTTCGACCTCTCGTCCTTCCAGCAGCATCGGGACCTGTCGGCTGCGCTCGAGAGCCTGCGACCCCCCGGCCACGGCGATCGTCCTGCCGGGCGGGATCGTGAGCAGGGATGCTCGTGGCCCGACGCCATCCGGGGCGAGTATCGACAACGGCGTCGGCCCGACGGAACCGATGGGCCAGCCCATCTAGCGACGGCGGGTCGAGCTCGTACCCGAGGCGCTCCAACGTCGTTGATGTCAACTGCGTGGCACCAGTCAGAGCACGGACGTCGATCATGACGTCGACGTCTCCGCTCGTCCGGCCGATCGGCAGTCCGTGCTCGTAGGCGAGCAGAAACACCACCTGCGCCCCAACCAGCGTCCAGGAACCTCGCGGAAGGACCGCCGCCAGCTCGGCGGTGGCGCGCCAGAGGGCCAGTTCGGCCTGGAGCGAACTGCGGATCTCGACCGGGTTCATGAGCTGGCCGGCCGGTAGGTCTTCATGGCGCGCCGTCCCGCCCGGCGGCTCCGTTCGTCGTCGTGGTCGAGCAGATCCAGGCAGGCGGCAAGCCGCGGTGCTACGCGCTGCTCGGAGGCGAATGGCCATGGTCCATCCACGACGTGCAGGAAGAGGTTGGCGTCTGCACTGGGCTTCAGGCGATACCGTCGCTCGATCTGCGACAGGCGTCGGGCGGGGACGTAGGCCTCGAGAACGCCTGGCGCGACGATGTCGAGTCCGTGTTCCACCGCCGCGCTGACCCCGCTGCGAACCACGTCAGGCTCCGCCTCGATACGTGGAAGGTCGGAGGCGTGAGCGCGCAGCTTGAGCCGGCGACCTCTGCGAACCAGAGCGGGGAGAATGTCCTGCAGATCATGCTCCCGCAGCAGGCGGCGGAGGCGCGAGCGATTCGATGCGTCAAGCCATGGAGCGGGTTCGCCTTCCGCCAGTGCGATCAGGCCCCAGGCGTGCGCAGACGAATAAGGACGGCCGGACAGCCTGGGATCGCGGAGGCGCCGTTCCACGGCGGAGCGCTCGACGAGCCACCGCCCCGCCACCTTCTGACCCGGCAGGTTGCCCTCCGCCACGAGCGATCTGTTGCGTTGTGGGGACAACCCTAGAAATCGGGCAGCGTCAGCGACCGGAAGAGCATCGTCCAGCGACATTGCAGAAAGTATTGCCACGACGCAATACTAAGCGCAATCTCGGTGACGTCAAGCCGGTACGCGCCCCGGAACAGCTCCGCTTCTCGATGCAGGTCGACGACCTCTACGCTGCGGAGCACGAGTTCGGC
>JANNUK010000267.1:0-5056 GCA_031395155.1 Chloroflexota bacterium
ACGTGGATCTCGTAGCCCAGTTCGCCCACGAACCCGATCCGGAGGATCGTCGCCGGTACGCCGGCCACGCGGATCTCGGCGGCGGCGAGGTAGGGCATGGCGGCCTTCGAGACATCGGCGTCGGTCACGCGCGAGAGCACCTCGCGGGCGTGGGGGCCGGCGAGGTTCATCGCCGCCAGCTCGTTCGTGGTGTTCGTGATCACGACGTCCCTGCCCGTCCCGGCGAGCCACCAGCGCATCCACTGGTCGACCGCGTCGAGCGTGCCGGTGCCGGTTGTGACGAAGAAGCGGTCCAGGCCGAACCGCGCGACCGTCCCGTCGTCGAGGACGACGCCGGCCTCGTCGGTCATCGCGCGGTAGCGAACGCGGCCGACCTTCAGGTCGCTGAAGCGATTCGGGTGGAGCCAGTCGAGATACTCGCCGGCGTCCGCACCGCGAACCTCGAGCTTGCCGAGGGTCGACACGTCGATCAGCCCGACGCGCTCGCGGACGGCCCGGCACTCATCGGCGACCGAACCGTAGTGGAGCGGCCGCTTCCAGTCGCCCATGTCGATCCACGTCGGCTCGAGGGCCGCGTGCCAATCGTGCATCGCGGTGTAGCGCACGGGATCGAGATGCGGCCCGGCCAGGGCGGCGAGGCTGACTGGTTGGTACGGCGGCCGTGACGTCGTCATGCCGACCTCGTCCCGGGTCTGTCCCGTGAGCTCGGCCTGCACGCCGGCGGCCAGCGAGTGGCACATCTTGCCCTGGCACGGACCCATCGTCGTCGTGCTGTAGCGCTTCATCGTCTCGAGATCGTCGAAGCCCTCGTATACGCCGAGCGTCAGCTCCTTGACGGTCACGTCCTCGCAGACGCAGACGACCTGCCTGCGACCGCCGGGGCCCTTGCCAACGGGCATCGCGGCAACGGCTTCCCGGGCGCTCGCCCGGGCGGACTCGAGAGCGGCCAGGGCCGGAGCCGCGTCCGGGGCACCCGCCGTGCCGACGGCACCGGGCTCGCGGGCGTCGCGCGCTGCGACGCGCCCGGCGAGAACGCCCGAGGCCAGCACCGTCGCGAGGTCGTCCGGTCCCTGGAGATGGCCGGCGAGCACGACGCCGTCCGGCGGCGAGTCAGCCACGGTCACGCCGAGCGCGGCGTCCCAACGGCGGGTCGCACCGGCCTGGCCGGCGAGGGCGACCACCGGCTCTGGCCGGAGGCACATCGCGACGAGATCGGTCACGAGGGTGCGCTCACCCGCCGGCGTCCGCACATGCAATCCGGTGACGCGCCCGCGACCCTTGGCCGCCAGCGGCGTCGCGTCGGCGAGGACCTCGACGCCCGCGTCGGCGATCCGCGCACGGAGGCTGTCATCCACCCCCTTGCCTGCGTCCTCGCGGGCATCGACGAGTGTCGCGACCGTGACGCCTGCGTCGAGCAGGTCGACCGCCGAGCGCCAGCCCCACGGTCCGTCGGTCAGGACGACGGCGCGGCGCCCGGCCCGCACACCGAAGAGGCGCGCGAGACGGAGCACGCCGCTCCCCAGCATGATCCCGGGGAGGTCGTTGCGATCGAAGAGCGCGGGCCGTTCGGCGGCACCCGTCGCCAGAACGATCTGCCGCGCCCGGATCCGATGAACGATCGTGCCCTGCGCCGCGGCGATCAGCCCACCCTCGTAGATCCCGAAGGCCGTCGCGCCGGAGAGCACGGTGATCCCCTCGCTCGCGGCGACGAGTTCGCGCAACCGCGCGGCCGCGGCGATCCCGTCGAGGCCGTCGAGCCGTACGTCGCCGCGCACCGCGGCGGATGTCAGGCGGAAATGTCCGCCCAGCTCCGGGGCATCATCGACGAGGATGACGCGGGCCCCGCCCGCGGCCGCCTCGAGTGCCGCAAGGCAGCCTGCCGGCCCTCCGCCGACGATCGCCACGTCCGCATGGAGATGCCGGGTGCGCTCGACCCGCTCCGGATGCGCGCTCGTGTCGAGGACGCCGAGCCCCGCGATTCGCCGGAGGATGTGCTCGAAGAACGGCCACATGAACTTCGGGCGGTGGAAGACCTTGTAGTAGAAGCCGATCGGCAGGAACCGATCGAACCGGTCCGACAGGGACACGAGGTCGAAGCGCAGGGACGGCCAGGCGTTCTGGCTCGTCACCGTCAGCCCGTCCTCCACGGGCTCGACGCACGCGCGGACCGAGGGCGTGCCGTCCACGTTGACGAGGCAGTTCGGGCAGCGACCGGCCGCGCACAGGAGGCCGCGCGGCCGGTGGTACTTGAAACTGCGACTGATGGTGCGGACGCCATTCGCGGCGAGTGCAGAGCCGATCGTGTCGCCGGGGTGCGCCTCGATGTCGCGGCCGTCGAACGTGAACGTGACGCTGCGCGACGGGTCGATCCGGGACGCAGGGCCGACAGGCAGGCGCTCGTCAGGCATCAGGCCCCCGGGCATCAGTAGCCTCGTCAGACATGTCCGTCCTCGCCGGCGAACCACGTGCCGATCACGCGGTTGTCCGTCGTGTCCCGCTCGGCCTGAAACCACCGACGGCAACCCAGGCGGTGGAACCACCACTCGCGGCTCTGTCCGGCCGGGTTGACGCGCAGATAGCGGTAGGCGACCCAGTCCTGCTTGTCGGCGTCGGGCTGCGGGCGACGGAGGATCTCACCCCCGAAGCGGAACTCATAGACGTCGCGCGGCCCGCAGATCGGGCACGCCAACAGGAAGGACACGGTCCGCGCGGCCCTCGGTCAGTCCGCGCCGCCCCGGCCCGGGACCCAGTGGGTGCCGACCAGGGGAATTCCGGTGATGGCCGCCGCCTCGATCGTCAGCGCACGCATGTCCTCGGGATCGAGATCGTGGATGTTCGCCTTGCCGCAGGCGCGCGCGATCATCTGGACCTCGAGTGTCATCGCGACGAGGAAGTTCGAGATCCTGGTCGCGGCCTCCTCGACCGGGAGTCGCGCCATCAACTCCGGGTCCTGGGTCGTGATCCCGACGGGGCAGCGGCCGGTATGGCAGTGGTGACAGGCTCCAGGCTGGGTCCCGAGCGCCTCGTAGTCCTCGACGTACAGCGCCCGGTTGCAGTTGAGCGCGATGAGCGCGGCCGTCCCGATGTAGCAGGCATCGGCGCCAAGGGCAAGCGCCTTCGCGACATCGACCCCGCTCCGGATCCCTCCGGCCGCGATGAGCTGGACCTGGCCGAAGACGCCGAGATCCTCGAGCCCGCGGCGGGCCTCGGGGATCGCTGCGAGCGTCGGGATCCCGGTGTGGTCCTGGAGGATCTCCGGGGAGGCGGCCGTGCCGCCCTCCATGCCGTCGACGACCACGACGTCGGCTCCCGCCTTCACCGCGAGCTTGACATCGTCGTAGGTGCGGGTCGCTCCCATCTTGATGAAGATCGGGACCTTGCCGCCGGTGGCTTCGCGAAGCTCCTCGACCTTGATGATCATGTCGTCGGGGCCGAGGAAATCCGGGTGGCGCGCGGGCGAACGCTGGTCGACACCTGCCGGGAGGTCGCGGATCGCGGCGATCTCGGGCGAGACCTTCGATCCCAGCAGCAGCCCGCCGGTTCCCGGCTTCGCGCCCTGGCCGATCGTCAATTCGATGCCGTCCGCCGCGCGCAGGTCGTGGATGCTCGCGCCGTACCGGCTGGGGAGCACCTCGACGATCATCGTCTTCGAGTGTTCGCGTTCGGCGGGGAGCATTCCGCCGTCGCCGCTCGTCGTCGACGAGCCGACCGCGGCGGCGCCCCGCGCCAGGGCCACCTTGGCGTTGTAGCTGAGCGCACCGAAGCTCATCCCCGTGATCATGATCGGGATATCGAGCTCGATCGGGTTCTCGGCATAGCGGGTGCCCAGGACCGTGGTGGTAACGCACTTCTCCCGATATCCCTCGAGCGGGATGCGGGTCAGCGAGGCGGGCAGGAAGGTGAGGTCGTCGAGCGACGGAAGGGGCCGCTCGCGCAGCGTCCCGAACCCGCGAATCCGGTAGCGGCCAAGCTCCGCCTTCTCCTGGATGTCGTCGATGACCGCCGGGGTGAAGATCGGGCTCACCCGGAGCGCGCGGCCGGTCACAGGGCCTGCCGCCATGTTTCGATCTCCTCGTGCTGGAAGTTCCAGAGCTTTCGTCCGGAGACGATCTTGCGCAGGCGCGCCGGCCGCGGGATCCCGAACTCGCCGAAGGCCGCGTCGAGCATCGTGTCATCTTCGGCCGTCGGCGCTTCGATGACGGCGTCGTTGCCGAGCGACGCGATCTCGCCCCCGACGAAGATGACTCCCTCGTACATCGAATCGGCCAGGGCGTCGCCGGCATTCCCGCAGATGACGATCGCTCCCTTCTGCATCATGAACCCGGTCATGTAGCCGACATCGCCGCCGATCAGGAGCAACCCGCCCTTCATCGACACGCCGGCGCGCGCGGCGCAGTCGCCGCGGATGACGACCGTGCCGCCGCGGATGGACGCCGCCGCGCCGTTGCCGGCGTTGCCGTCCACAACCACAGTGCCGGACAGCATCCCCTCGGCGAGACCCCAGCCCGCGCTGCCGCGAACCTGGATTCGGACGCCGTCGGCCATGCCACCGCAGTAGTAGCCGACGCTTCCATCGACCGTCATGTCACCCGGGGTCACCATCCCGACCCCGATGTTGTGGCGGGCGCCGGGGTTGACGACGATCAGTGGCGTGCCGGCGTCGAGCGCACCTCGGATCGCCGCGTTGATCGCGCGAATGGGCTGGTCCTGGCAATCGACAACGAGCGTCTCAGGCGGCGGCATCGGCGACCTCCGTGCCAACCTTCCAGAGCCGATAGACATGACCACTCGGCTCCCGCGCAACGCCGGCGAGTCCGAGCGCCGAGCGGATCGCGATCTCTTCGTTGGCCACGGCCACGTAGTCGGGGGTCTCGACGATGATCAGCGGCTTCAGAGCGAACGGGTCTCGGGCGAAGCCGAACTCGGTCGGCGTGGCGACCAGGTAGCTGAAGCTGCCGTCGAAGTCATCGAGCGACTGCGCGACCGCATCGGCGAGCGAGAGGCCCTTCTCGAGCTGATCGGCAAGATAGACCGCGATCACCTCCGAGTCGTTCTC
>JANNUK010000269.1:0-1725 GCA_031395155.1 Chloroflexota bacterium
CGATTGCGAACGCCGCCACCAGGGTCAGCGTCACGAGACGCTTCGGGTTCGTGATGGACACTCGATGGTTCCTCCAGTATGGCCGGGCGACTCGGGCGCACGGTCGGAATCGGACGTAGGTCCTTGTCGTGACGTTGGGTACCGTCCGATCGGGCCATCAACGGCCGATGCCGCCGTCGTTAACAGATGGTTAAACGCCATCGCGGTGCCCCCCAGCGGGGCAATCCAGTGGCAGACTTGCTGAGCCCGGGTCGATCTCGACCGGGAGAAATGCATCGTCGGAGGCAAAGCGGTGGCGAAATCCGTAGGGAAGCGCAAGCGAGCGTCCACGTCGAAGTCGATCGAGGGCATGGCGGCGGCCGTCGAGACCGAGCGACAACTCGAGGATCGCCTCGCCGCCGCTCGCAAGGAGCATGCCAGGCGTATGGACAAACTCGCGTCGGCGAAGGAGGCCAAGGATCGGCAGAAGGTCGCCAAGCGACGCCGGCAGGTGGACGAGGCCATGAAGGAGGTCGCCGCGATCTCGGACCGCCTCGCCCAGCTGGCAGGTTCCGTCGCCGCCACGCCGACGATCGCTCCACCAGACGCGCCTGACGCTGCTTCGGCCGCCGACGCGACGGACGCCGTAAAGCGGCCCGCGCGATCGGCGCGGCCAAGGGTGGCGTCCACCGGAACATCCGCGCAGGCCGCCGAGCCCGGGCCCGACCCATCCCACAAGCCTGGCCCTGACGAGGCCGGATGATCTCGCGTCCGCCATCGGGGAGCACCGCATCGTTCCATGCCGTCGGAGCCGCCGTCGACCTCGGGTCGAACTCGGTCCATCTTCTCGTCGCCGGGATGAGGTCGGACCAGTTCCTGGATCCCCTCGTGGACGAATCGGTCTTCCTGGGTCTCGGAGACAAGGTGGCGGCGGACGGCCGACTGGGCCGTACCGTCCGGGCGGCCGTGGTAGGCACGCTCATCGATTACGCAAGAATCGCGCGTGATCTCGGCGCGGCGTCGACCACCTTCGTCGGGACCGAACCGATCCGCCGAGCCGAGGACGCTGCGACGCTCGCTCGCGACGTCGAGGCGGCAACCGGGCTCGCGTTGCATGTCCTGAACCACGAGGAGGAGGCCTACCTCACGGTCATCGGCGTGACTTCCGGGCGCCGCATCGACCGCGAGACGCTGATCGTGGACATCGGCGGCGGAAGTTCCGAGTTCTGCATCGTGGGTCCCACGAAGCCGCCGCATGCCGTCGGTCTCAGGCTCGGAGGCGCCAGCTTGACGGCCCGTCACGTCGGCGGCGACCCGCCGACCCGCGACGAGGTGGAGGCAATGGTCGTCGAGGCCCGCGCCAACCTTGACGGGGCCCCGGAGTCGGCGACGCTCGAGATCGTGGCGGTCGGCGGCACTGCGTCGAACCTGCTCAAGCTCGTCCCCGAGGCGATGAGCGATGGCATCCTGACCACGGCGCGCGTTGCCGAGGCACGGCGAATCCTCGAACGAGAGACCGCTGCACAGGTGGCTGCGCGATATCTCGTGAAACCGGTCCGGGCGCGCCTCCTCCCGGCCGGAGCGGCGATCATGGAGGCCCTCTTCACACGCTACGGGGTTGGGGAGGTCCGCGTCTCGGAGGCCGGGATCCGGGAAGGCGCAATCCTTGCGGTCGACCACGTCGGGGGTGCGTGGCGGGAGCGGCTATCGGAACTTGCCCAGGGCTGGCGCGCATAACGCTCCGGC
>JANNUK010000323.1:0-12277 GCA_031395155.1 Chloroflexota bacterium
AGCTCGTGGTCGCCCAGGCGCGCAACCAGGTTCTGTTCCACCTCGAGGGCGTCGACCTGATCAGCCGCCTCATCGACGGACAGTTCCCGAACTACAACCAGGTCCTGCCGCAGAGCCACTCCACGCGCGCCGTTCTGGATCGCGAAGAACTGCTCCGGGCGGTTCGTCCGGCGGCGTTGATCGCCCACGAGTCGGCCAACATCGTCAAGCTCCAGATCGGGACAAACGGCGACGCGGGGATCGTGGTGAGCGCGAACGCCGAGGTGGGCGACCACGTCGGACAGGTCGAGGCCGCGGTCGAGGGCGACGGGACCACGATCGCGTTCAATGCACGCTATCTGGCCGACGTGTTGACCAACGTCGATGCCGAGCAGTTCGCCCTGGAACTCAACGGCCCACTGTCCCCGGGGGTCTTCAAGCCGATCGGCGACGACCACTACGTTCACGTGGTCATGCCGGTGCGCACGACGTCCTGAGGCGAGGGCGGCCCCCGGCAGTGCTGTGCTGACCTCCATCCGCCTCGACGACCTTCGTGGCTACGGCACGCTCGAGGTGGCGTTCGGGGCCGGGCCACAGCTCATCTCCGGGCCGAACGCCGCCGGCAAGACCAGCCTCATCGAGGCCATCGTCCTCATGGCCTGGGGCCGGTCGCACCGCACCTCGACCGACGGGGAAGTCATTCGCTGGGGCAGCGATGTCGGGCGCGTCGAGGGGCGCGCCGGCGACGCGACGATCGAAGTGGTGCTGGTCCGCTCCGGGTCGGCGGGCGCCGGAGCGGGACGCAAACGGATCAGGGTCAATGGTGTGGCTCGTCGCCCGGCGGCCCTGGCCGGACTGTTCCGAGCCGTGCTGTTCGCGCCCGAAGAGATGCTCCTGGTGGTGGGATCGCCGGGCCTGCGGCGGGCGGCGATCGACCAGCTTGCCAGCCAGCGCTGGCCCGCCTACGCCGCCGACCTCTCGACCTACGGGCGAGCCCTCCAGCAGCGGAACAGCCTCCTTCGGGCGATTCGCGAGGAGCAGGCGGGACGCGACGAGCTGCGCTACTGGAATGGGCCGCTCCTGGAGGCGGGAGCGGCCGTCGTGTCCGCGCGCCTGGCGTTGCTCGACGAGCTGGCCGAGCCGCTTCGGGAGGCCCACGGCGAGATCGCTCCCGAGGAGGCTGGCGCAACCCGACTCGGGATCCGCTACGTCACGAACGCCCCGTGCGGCCCCGCTGAGACCCCGCACCAGGCGCTCGCCCGCCGCCTGACCGAGACGGCCGACAAGGAGGTCTGGAACGGGTCAACCCTGGTCGGTCCGCACCGGGACGACCTCGCCTTCGAGCTGGCCGGCCGCGACCTGGCCGGATTCGCATCGCGCGGCCAGCAGCGGACCGCGATCCTGGCTTTCAAGTTGGCCGAGCTGGATCTCCTCACGGCCCTCGACGGGCGGCCGCCTCTCCTGCTCCTCGACGATGTCTTCTCCGAGCTGGACCCGGAACGCCGGTCGCACCTTGTCCGGCGGATCGCGGCCCTGCCCCAGGCCTTCATCACGACGACTACGCTCGACGACCTCGATCAGGGGCTCGTCGAACGCGCAACGCGCTGGGAGGTTCGCGCGGCCGAGGGCGGCGCCGAGCTCGTGCGATCCGGGGTCCCGGTTGGATCGACGCCCGGCGCGACGGCGGCCGGGCGGTGAGCGGCCGTCGTCGACCCTGTGATCGCATCGGCGACCTCATCCCCGAGGCCGCTCGGCGGCTGGGGCTCGACGAGGAGTTGCGCCGCGCCCGAGCGATGACGACCTTCCAGGCCATCGTCGCCGAGCATGCTCCGGCTGCCGCGGGGGCGTGTCGCGTGATCCGGCTGGACGGTGACGCGCTGCTCGTCGAGGCGGACGCGGCGATCGTGGCGCAGGAACTGCGGCTCAGCGCCGCTCGGCTGCTTACCGCGCTGCGCAGCGCTCCCGGCGGTTTCGGCGTCCGCGAGTTGCGGATCCACGTCCGGGCGGCGGGGCCGCGCGTATAATCCCCGAACCTGCCAGCCAGCCGGAGTGGCCGGACCGGGCGCCGGCCCTCGCGGTCGGCCGACCCGCGAGACGGCTGCACCGGTGGCGCCTGCCCCCACGCACGAGGCTCGCATGGCTCACCGCCTCCAGATGAAACTCGGCGTCGTCGCCGAGTCGGACCGGCTCCCCAGCTCCGCCGATACGGTTGTGGTGGTCGAGCCTTCGATCGGTTCCATCTCGCGCTCGAAAGGGCAGCTCTACGTCCTCGTGACAACGCCCCTCGTCGGGCATCGAGCGCAAGAGGCCACGCGGCTTGCCGCGGAGACGATCCAGAATGAGTATTACTACGACGAGTCGGCCGGGATTCGGGTCTGCCTGGAGAAAGCGATCAGCGCGGCCAGCAAGCGCCTCTCGCATGTCCGCGACCGGTACGCGCTGGGTTCCAACCCGGCGGCGGGGCCGATCGGTGTCGGGGTCGCCGTTGTCCGCGGAAACGAGCTCTACGTGGCCACGGTGGGTCCGGCCGAGGCCTACCTCATCCGCGGAGCCCGCCTGTCCACGCTGCCGGATCCGCACCGCGAGCGCGGACTGCCGTCGCAGGACCTCGAGCCGGACGTCTGGCGCGGCGAGATCTCGGTGGGCGACTCACTCGTCCTCATCTCGCCCAACATGGTGACGAGCCTCGGCCCCGACGAGCTGAAGGACGCGATGCTCACGCTCCACCCGCAGTCGGCAATGGAGCACCTGCACCACCGGTTCGTGGTTGCCGGCGGCCAGGGCAGCGACGGGGCGATCGCCTTCGAGGCGTCCGAGGTGGCGGTCACGCACAAGGGGCGAACCCTCGTGCCGGTTCGGCCTGCCGAGCCGTTGGCCGGCGCCGCGGACCGCGGGCCCATCCCGTTGGCCGACAGCGTGGGCGACGGTGTCGCGGCCGTCCAGGCGGGCGCCCGCCAGGCGAGAGCGGCCGCAGGGAGCGCCCTCCAACGCACGATCCAGCGCGTCCAGGACTTGTTGCCGCAGCGCTCGGCCGCGTATCGGCGGGTCACCCCGATGTCGTCGCGCGTCGAGGCCCAGCGCCGGGCGGCCGTCGCCATCCTCGCGTTCATCATCGTGGCCGGCGGCCTGGGCCTGGGCATCTACGCCTTCGGCGGGCAGCGTCCGGCCGGCGGCGCGATCGCCTCTGTGACGAGCGGTCAGAAGGCGCTCGAGGACGCCCGGGGAACCCTGGCCAAGGTCTTCGGGCCCGGGATCGACCTGGTCGACGCGGATCCGAAGAAGGCACTCGAGCTGCTCACTGTCGCCGGGGATAGCCTGGCGGTCGCCGAGGACGCGGGGGTCCCCCTGACGACGACCCGTCCACTCCGCGCCCAGTTCGCCACCGGCATCGATCGACTGTCCGGGATGCTCGACGTGCGCGATACGATCGTCTTCACCTTCGAAGGCGGTGAGGCTCCATTCGACCTGCTCCAGGTCATTCGCGGGCCCGATCGGGATCCCGTTCCGTACGTCCTCGACCGGGGAACTCAATCCGTCTACCGAATCAACCTTGCGGACGGCAAGGCCACGCTGGTGCTTCGGGCTGGACAGGAAGCAGCGGGGGCGACGGCCGACGAACCGCGCTTGCTGACCGTCGGAGGGCCGGACCTGCTCATCCTCGACGCCAAGAACGTGCTGTGGCGCTGGCGCCCCGCCGACGCCACCGGCAAGGGAACGCTGGCGCGGATCCCGGTGAACGGGTCGACCGGGTGGGGAGACGACGTTCGCGGTATCGGAACGTATATCCGCGATGTCGAGGCCGGCCTCTATAACCTGTACGTGGTCGAGCCGTCGGAGCAACAGATCCTGGCCTTCTCCCCGGCGGCTGACGGCAGCGGCTTTCCCGGGATACCCTCGGGCCGACTCGCCACGGCGCGAGCAGTGGACACGATGGCGTCGCTGTACATCGACGGCGACATCTTCGTGGTCGAGAACGGGCTCATCGAACGCTTCGTGAGCGGCAGATCCGATGGCTGGGAGGTCACCCTGCCGGCCGACACGCTGCTCCGGGAGGCGCCTGTCTTTACGCTCATTGCCTCGGGGTCAGAGCGGCGCGGCGGACGGCTGTATGGATTCGATCCCTCGAACCGGCGGCTGCTGGCATTCGACAAGGCCGACGGGCGCTTCCGAGAGCAAGTCCGCCTCGCCGGGGATGTGCGGGACTGGAACGACCTCCGGTCGTTCTACGTGGTCGCCGGCGTCGACGACGCGCCCGACAAACTGGTTTGGGTCTCGGTCGACGGGATCCACGAAGTGGAGCTCGAGGCCGCGCTCGGCGGGCCGGCGGCGTCCGGGTCCCCCGATCCATCCGGGGCAGCTCCGCCGAGCCCCAACGAGTCTGCCCCACCCGCTCCATGATCCCCCTCCGGGACGCCAACCCGACCCGGCGGACGCCGGTCGTCACGCTCGTCCTGATCGCCGCGGCGACGATCGCCTTCGCCTATGAACTGGGAATTGCCGAGACCGGCGGCGACGCCGCACTCGAGGGGTTTATCCGTCAGTGGGGTGCCGTGCCCCGCGACGTGACCGCGGCGCTGGCCACGGGCGACCTGCTGGGCCCGGCGATGGTCGGCGTGGTGACCAGCATCTTCCTGCACGGCGGATGGCTCCATCTGATCGGCAACATGCTCTACCTGTGGATCTTCGGCAACAACATCGAGGACCGATTCGGGCGCCTGCCCTTCGTCCTGTTCTACTTCGCCGGCGGGATCGCAGCGGCGCTGGCCCAGGTCGCGATCGACCCGACCACGGACATCCCGCTGGTCGGGGCATCCGGTGCGATCGCCGCGATCCTCGGCGCCTACCTCGTGCTCTACCCGCGCGCCAGGATCCTGTCACTCGTGTTCCTGGGCGTCTTCTACCAGCTGATCCAGGTTCGGGCGATCATCATCCTGGGTTTCTGGTTCGTCCTCCAGCTCATCGACGGACTCACCTCGCTCGGGTTCAGCGAGGCAGAGGGTGGGGTCGCCTTCTTCGCGCACATCGGGGGGTTTGCGGCCGGGGTGGTCGTCGGCCTCACCGTGCGCGCGCTCGGGACTCGGCCGGGCGCGCGGCCGCCGACCGGGATCCGCATGGGATAATCGACCCATGTCGGACCCACTCGTGGAGATGGTCGTCGAGAGCGTTCGCGTACACATGCTCTCCAGCCGGCACGTGGTCATCCTCAAGGACGCCGCTCGCGATCGCTACCTTCCTATCTGGATCGGTCCGTGGGAGGCGAGTGCGATCGCGATGCGCCTGCAGGGGTTGACCCCGGAGCGACCCCTGACTCACGACCTGTTCGCGGCAGCCCTCAAGGAGCTGGGGGTTCGCGTGGAGCGCGTGGTGATCGCGGCGCTCGCCGAGGAGACCTACCACGCTCGGCTCGTCCTGGAACGGGATGGGGCGACGTTCGAGCTGGATTCGCGCCCGTCCGACGCGGTTGCGCTTGCCGTGAGGACCGACGGCCGGATCTTCGCGTCCGAGGCAGTCCTGGAGCAGGCGGCCCTCGGAGCCGATTCCGAGCTCGCGAATAGCGGGGACGACGACGAGGGAGAGCCCGGGACTCCCCTCGAGTCGCTCGGGGAGACCATCGTCGATCCGCGTCTCGACATGTTTCGAGACTTCATCAACTCGCTCGATGTTGAGCCAGGCACCCAGGCTCCCGGCGGTGATGAGCGGACCTAGGTCTAGGTGTCGCGCTCGCCGAGGATCGCCGTTCCGCGCGACAGGGCGGAGCGGGGCGCGGCCCACAGCCGCAGGCGGAGAGCCCAGAAGTCGCGGACGGCTCGAAGCACGACACTGGGTCGAGCGCCGGTAGGGCTGCCCGCGGTCCTGGGGTGATGGGGCACGCCGACCTCCACGATCGTACGACCGGCCGCGCCGAGCTTGATCAGCAGCTCGGCGGAAAAGAAGGCGCCCCCGGACTCGACCCGGATTCCGGAAAGCGCCGGGCGACGAAACGCCTTGCACGCGCAGTCCACATCCCGCACCCGCAGCCCGAAGAAGATCCGGTTGGCGAGTCGATAGATCCTGGCGTAGACGGTCCGGACCAGGGGATCTGCCCGATTGATCCGATATCCGGCGACGACATCCGGCGTGTCGCTCGCGCGGAGCCGATCGAGGACGCGGCCCAGGTCCTCCACGCGGAACTGGCGATCGCCGTCGGTGAAGGCGATCACGTCGTGCCGCGATGCAGCGAAGCCGGAGCGAAGCGCCGCGCCGTACCCGCGATTGGTGCCGTGGTGGACGACGCGGACGATGCCCGGGCTGGCGGCCGTCAGCTCGTCGGCGATGCGCCCGGTCGCATCGCGGGAGCCGTCGTTCACGATGATGATCTCGAAGCTTGCGGCAAGGCGCGGCAGGACGGCCAGCGCCTCGCTGACGAGTCCGGCGAGGTTGGCCTCTTCGTTGTGGGCCGGGAAGAAATAGGAGAGGCGCACGACCCGGGGCGAGCCGGCTGCGGCCTGCGCCGCGGGGGGAGCGGTCATTCCGAGGCCCCCACGCGGGCCTCGACGAGGTACACGTTCGCGAGCTGGCCGGTGGCGATGGGCTCGATCACGTACCGGTCGCGCAGCCTCACCACCTCACCCGGTCCGGTCCGGATGAGGTAGACCGGACGCGTCCCGAAATTGGCGTCGATCACGTCGATGACGTCTCCAAGGTTCTGATCCAGGCGGGTGCGATCGTCAACGACCCAGAGATCGGGCCGTCGACCGTCGACATGCTGTGCGTACCATAGTGCCGTCGAGTAGCTCCACCAGCTCACGACGACCGCGTCCCGTTCGAACGCGGCGAGGGCCGCATCCGTCCACGGGCGCGACCCCGGATCGGCGCTCTTGTCGACGGCAATGGAGCGCTCGGGCAGCGCACCGACCGTCGGCGCCAGGAGCACCAGGCCCGCGACGACCAGGCCGATGCGCTTCAACCCGGGCCCGGCGGCGCTCATCGTGAGCTGGTCGGCCACGACCGCCGCGAGGATGGCCAGCCATGTCCATGCAATGAGGGCGGGGACGAGGTAGTAGCGCGAGATATCTGCGTTGACATAGGACGCGGAGAAGAAGACGGTGATGGCCACGGCCGAACCGGACAGCAACGCATAGCGGGGCCGCCGGGCCAGGGTCGCCACGAACCCGAGCGGGATGAGGATCGCCAGGCCGCCGAACTGGCCCGCCGCCAGGGCGACGAGGTCGGCGGCCTTCCCGTCGAGGTTGCCGAACGGATCCACGATGCTGCCGCGGAACTGCTCGGCCAGGACCACGTAGCGGAACCCGTCCCATGTTTCCGGGTGGCCGTAGACGAGCGGGGCCGGAAACGCGCCGGCCCGCAGGGGCATCTGGAGGTAGACGACGGCGATCACCCCGATCAGGATGGCGATGCAGGTCGCGACGAAGCGCGGTCGCCGAAAGATCCTCGGGTCCACCGCCAGGACGTACAGGCCGACCGGCATGGCGAGGAGCAGCGTCAGCGAGTGGTTTCCGATGGCCAGGGCGAAGACCGCGGCCGCCGCGATGAGCCAGCGATCCGCGCGTCTCGAGCCGGCTGAGTGCGCATCCGCCCAGCCGACCAGGAGGACGAACAGTCCCGCGATCAGCGCGAGGTGGAGGGCATGCGGATCGGCATGGGTGCCGATGGCCCAGGCGATCGGGGTCATGGCGAGGCCCAGACCGGCAGCCACCGCGACGCCGGTCGATTCCGTGAGGCGCCGTACCAGCACGACGGCCAGAGCCGCCGCGCCGGCAACGAAGATCCCCGACAGGAGGTTCATCCGGAACGCCGGTTCGCCGAATGGGGTCAGCAACAGGTTGGCCAGCCAGCCGACGATCACGTAGGTCGGGAAGCCCGTCGGGTGGGCGGTCCCCATGATCGGCAGGATCGTCTGGAACTCGGCGGTATCCCAGAACCCGACGTCCGGCATGGTGGTTCGAGCGTAGGCGGCCATGGCCACGAGGCCGACGACCACGGGCAAGGCGGCCGCGTGCCGGCCACCGCGCACGCGAGTGTCGCCGCGCACGCGAGTGTCGGAACCTCCCTCAACCCGGACCTCGGTCGTCACCATCGCAGGGCGTTCGCCCACCAGACACCCCAGAAATTGATCATGATCGAGAGCACGATCAGGACCGCGGCCAGCCGACCAACGCCCCCTCGTCGCTGCATGCCGAGAGCAACCAGGACGAGGACGAAGGGGACAAGGTCGTTGCTGAAGCGATAGCCGAACTGGACCCAGCCCTGGCTGAAGTGCATGAGGTTGACCACGGCGATCGCGATGATCGCGAGGACTGCGCCCGACACCAGGCGCGACCGGCCATAGGTCCGGAGCGCCGGCAGGAGCAGGAGGAAGGCCGGGCTGGTGAGCAACACGCTCATGCCGACGTCACGCGGCAATGCGATCGGACAGGCCAGTTGGAACAGTCCGCGCCCGACGTCTGGATCGATGCACAAGGCCGCTCCGCTGCCGACGCCCGTCGGGACCACGTCGGGCAGGATCGCCGGTGCCGACAGGAACATGATGCCCAGGTTCTGTGGCAGGTAGCGGATGTCCTCGAGGGCCCAGTCGATGTGGTAACCCAGGCTGGCCCAGCCGATCGCCTCGAGCCGGTACAGCGCCTCGTAGCCGGGATGAAACAGGTGCCCGGTGGACACGAGGTTGTAGGCGAGGAGCGCGCCAACAGGGATGATCGCCCCGAGGCCCGCCGAGACAGACCGCCGCACCCACGTCCCGCCGCCCCCCAAGAGCATGAAGAACGGTGCGCCGAATACGACGGTGAGCCGAGCCGTGGCCGCCAGCCCGAACAGGAAGCCCGCCGCGAACTGCCGTCGATCCACGTGTCGGATCGCGTCCAGGACCTGCGCGCCGAACGATGGGCCGCCTCGGTCGACCACGTCCCGGGCCTGACCTGCCGCCCGGTTCTCGTCCGCGGTACCGGGTTCAGGTGCCTCGTCCCAATCGATCGTCTCGTCGGCCTGCGGGTCGCTGCGGAGCGCGACGCCTACGGCCGCGAGCAGCAGGATCACCGCCACAACGTGGGCGAAGTACCACGTCGTGCCCGTCTGGGCCGTGTACCAGAAGACGGTCCCGACGCCGAAGAACACCGTGGTTGCCAGGCGCACGCCGGGCCGGATCCTCAGGGCCCCCAGCGCCCACCAGGCGGTCCCAACCGCGATCGCGCCGAACAGCGAGGACAACTGCTGGACATCCGTGGCCAGCCCCCACAGCGTGACGAAGGGCAGGAGCACCACGGCGGGTAGCGGCGGGAAGGGAATCTGCCCGCGTCCGGTCGCTAGCCCGTCGGCATCGAGGAGCGGCACGACGTCCTGGAAGAACGCGTTGCCGGGCGACATCGCCGTCGAGGGCACCGGGTAGTCAATCTCCGCACGCCCGTCGAGGAACGCGAGCGACTGCCAGACGAAGTGGTTGTAGTAGCGGACGGGGCCGCTGGACAGGTAGATGGCAAACGCCAGCGCGATCAGCGCGACCCCGGTGAAGACCACCGGGAACCGCGTCGAGGACGGCGTCGTCAACCTGCCGGGCCGGCCGTCCGGCCCAGCACCCTGTGCTACCCTGCGGTCCACTTCCCACGCTCGTGCAGGAGGCCGATCCGGACTTGACTGGCCCCGCAACGGGTGACCCCGATCGGGGCACGGGTGCGCGGACGCGGACCGTCAGGTCGCGGGACACCGTCAGCGCGATTCTCGTCGTCCTTGCGCTGGGTCTCGCCCTCCGGCTCATCATCGCATACCTGGTCCCGGGGTCCGGCTTCGCGCAGGACCGCACCGCGTTCATCTTCTGGGCGTCGAACCTTGCCGCCGAGGGCCCGTTCGGCTTCTACGATCGCCCCTTCTTCCACGACTACACCCCCGGCTACCTGTACGTGCTGTGGGCAGTCGGACTGGTCGGCCAGGCGCTCGGCGGCATCGGCGACCTGCTCAAGGTGCCGCCGATCCTTGCGGATCTCTCCCTCGCGTACCTCGTCTGGTCAATGGCGCTGGAGCTGGGGATTGGGCGGCGTCGCGCCCTGGCGGCCGCGGCGATCGTCGTGGTCAACCCGGCAATCTGGTTCGACAGCGTCATCTGGGGCCAGGTCGATTCCTTCGGTGTCGTCTTCCTGCTGCTGGCGATTCGCGAGTTGTGGCGGGGCCGATCGGAGCGCGCTGCCGTCCTGACCGTCGTCGCCGCGATCGTCAAGCCCCAGTTCGGGATCCTCGTCCCGCTCGTCGCGGCCGTCACGATCCGGCGTGCCCTGTGGCCGACCGGCGCCCACGGCGACGAGCCGGACCCGGAACGCCGCGCCACGACGACCGACTGGGAGGCCCGAACGGGCGGCTGGACGCGGATCGTCACGACCGGGGCGGCCGGTCTGCTCACGGCGGTGATCGTGTCGGCACCGTTCGGACTGTCGATCACCGGCCTCATCGCCCAGATCGGCAGCGCGGCCGCGGGCTACCCGTATCTCACCGTCAACGCGTACAACCCGTGGGCCCTGCTGTCTCTCGACGGGAACGGCCTCGCCCAGTCCGGGACCTGGATTCGCGACGTGGCCGGCACCGATCCCGGGCAGGCGACGGCCTTCCTGTTCGGACCGATCCCCGCGGTGGTCGTGGGGACGGCCCTGTTGCTCCTGGTCGTCGGTGCCATCAGCCTCGCCGTGGCGCGGCGCCCGGACCGGCTGACCATTCTCGTCGGCGTCGTCCTGCTCGCGCTGGCGTTCTTTGTCGTGCCGACGCGCGTCCACGAGCGATACCTCTTTCCCTTCCTGATCGTGGGGGCCCTGCTCGCTGCGGGTTCTCCGCGTTGGCGGGTCGGTTACGTGCTCGTGTCGGCGGCCACGTTCGCCAACATGTACGTCGTCCTGACCACGATCTACCCCGACAACCCGGGGGTGAGCGACTGGCTGGGGATCGGCCCGGCGATCCGCTCGTCGACGGGCGTTGCGTTGATCGCCGTGGTCCACCTCGCGGCCTTCGCGTGGTCGCTCACCCAGCTCCGCTCAGGCGCGCGTCGCGAGCTCGTCGACGAGTGGTCCGCCGCCGCGCTCGGTGCGAACGTGCGTCTTCGCCGTTTGCCGGCATTCTCCCGCACGGCTCGCGGGGAGATCCCGGCACAGGCACATCGGCGCCCGCCCGACGAAGCAACGGACCTTCCGGAGAACCCGGGCGTGGTCGTCCCGCGCGCACTGTCCGCGACGTCCGCCGTGGCGCCCGCCGCCGTTCTGCGCGTGGGTCCCGCACCCCTTCCTACCTGGAGCGAGCAGCCATCGGTCGCTGAGGTTGGCGCTTGGGACTGGTTCCGGTCCCGCCTGGGCGAGCGGCCCGTGCGAGCGGATCGCAGCCGGGCGCTGCACGGGGAGCCGGGCGGGCGCCTCGACCGCCTCGACCTGTGGCTGGTCGTCGTCCTGGTGGTGACGGCATTGACGATGCGCGTCTGGCGCCTCGGGGAGCCCTACAAGATGCACTTCGACGAGGTCTATCACGCGCGGACCGCGACCGAATTCCTGCAGGACTGGCGTTACGGGATCGATCACGACATCTACGAGTGGACCCACCCGCACCTCGCCAAGTACGCCATCGCCGGCGGTCTCGTGGCTTTCGGCGGCGACCGCATCGTGGGCGAGAGCGACCTCGGCGTCGCGGTGCTGGCCGCGGTCGTCGAGGGCCGTCGGGACGAGCTGCTCGAACCGTCGAAACGCGCCGGCGACCGCGTCTGGGTCGCTACCCCGAGCGACGTGCGGGCCTACGACCTGGCGACGCGCGACATCACGGCGTCGACGCCGATCCCCGGTGTTATCGCCCTGGCCGCCGACTCGGCCCGTGCGCGGCTCTTCCTGGGCACTGCCGATGGCCGCATCCTGACGTTTGCCACGACCACCGTCGATGCGGGCCGATGGGCCGGCACGGCCAGCATTGAACCGTTCTTCGAGCTTGCTCGCGTGGGTCCGGCCGTGCGCGGCCTCCACGTGACCGCCGACGGGGCGACACTCCTGGCGGTGCTCGACGACGACACCGTCGTCACCCTCGATGCGGCGGACGGCGCTGACATCGGGCGGACCGTCGTCGCCGGCGCCTCGCAGACGGTGGCTGGCGGGCGGCCCGCACTCGCCGACGCAGGTTCCGGCTCGGCCGTGATCGCAACGCCGGCATCAGTCGGCGAGCGTTCGGCCGTGGCCGCCGCTCTCGCGGGCATCGTCGGTGGCGACGCAGCGGAGTATGCGGCCAAGCTTGCCACCGGCGCGGCGGAGGTCGTTCTCGGGCCCGCACCGTCGGCGGAAGCACGAACCGCGCT
>JANNUK010000571.1:0-1613 GCA_031395155.1 Chloroflexota bacterium
CGGGCTCGTCGTGCTGCTGTTCGAACCCGGAACGGACGTCCTGCGCGCCCGGCAGATGGTCGCCGAGCGGCTGACCCAGGCGCATGCGCTCCCGAACGTCTCGAAGCCGCCGACGATGCTCCAGCCCCTCTCGTCGTCCAGCCGGGTCATGATGGTGGGACTGTCCTCCCAGGACGTGTCCCTCATCGACATGTCGGTCCTCGCGCGCTGGACGATGCGCCCGCGCCTCCTGGGCGTACCCGGCGTCGCCAACGTCGCCATCTGGGGCCTTCGCGAACGGCAGCTCCAGGTTCTCGTCGACCCGGATCGCCTGCGTCACGAGCGGGTGACGCTCCAGCAGGTGATCGAGACCGCAGGCAACTCGCTGTGGGTCTCGCCGCTGACCTACATCGAAGCCGCGACGCCCGGCGCCGGGGGGTTCATCGACACCGCCAACCAGCGCATCGGCATCCAGCACACGCAGCCGATCCGCGGACCCGAGGACATGGCCCTCATACCGATAGAGGAGAAGCCTGGCCTGGTCCTCGGCGACGTCGCCACGATCGTGGTCGACCACCAGCCCCTGATCGGCGACGCCGTCGTCAACGATGGACCCGGACTCTTCCTCGTCATCGAGAAGTTCCCCGACGCGAACGCCCTCGAGGTGACCCGTGGTGTCGAGGCGGCGCTCGTAGCGCTCGAGCCCGGTCTGACCGGGATCACGGTGGACTCGAGTGTCTTCCGTCCGGCGACCTTCATCGAAACGGCGATGGGCAACATGCTGCTGGCGCTGGCGATCGGCCTGCTCCTCGTCGTCATCGTCACCGGGTTGTTCATCGACTGGCGCGCCGGGATCACGAGCCTGGTCACGATCCCCGTTTCGCTCATGGCCGCGTTGCTGGTCCTCGCCCTGACGGGCGCGACGATCAATGTGATGATCGTGGCAGGGCTGGTCCTCGCGATCGGGGTCGTCGTCGATGACGTCGTCATCGGGACCGGGAGCGTGCTCCGCCGCTTCGAAGAGAGGCGCCCAGAGGACCAGGCGCGCTCGTCCGCCGCGCTCGTGGTGGAGGCAATCCTCGAGGGTCGCGGCACCGTGGTCTACGCCACCCTCATCATCGCCCTTGTCGTCTTCCCCGTCGCCGTCGTTGCAGGATCCATCGCGGCGTTCCTGCCGCAGATCGCTACCGCCTACGTGCTGGCCGTCCTGGCCTCGCTCGTCGTCGCGATGACTGTCGGGCCGGCGCTGACGTCACTCCTCGTCGCCCGACGACCCGGCCAGAGGCGTGAGTCGGCACTGGGCGTCCGGTTGAAGGCCCGCTACGAGGCCCTCCTGGACGTGATCGTCAAGCGGGCGTCGGCGGCAATCGGGCTCGCCGGCGTCGTGACCGTCGCCGTCGTCATCGTCTTCGCCGCCGCCGCGCCCGGTCTCGGGCGGTCCCTCGTGCCACAACTCCAGGAGCGCGACATCCTCATCCGGATGGATGGCGCCCCGGGGACGTCTCGCGTCGAAATGAACCGGATCGTGGGACGAGCGGGCGCTGAGCTTCGAACGCTCCCGGGAGTGCAGAACGTCGGCGCCCACGTCGGGCGGGCGATCACCTCGGACGTGCGCGGCGACACGAATACCGCGG
>JANNUK010000332.1:0-5157 GCA_031395155.1 Chloroflexota bacterium
CCTCCTCGTCGGTGCGAGTCAGCCTGGACGTCACGACGATCCCCTCGCCCCAGCGGGCGTGGCGCACACGGTCGCCATCGCGGAACCGGCGCTCGCCGGGAACGATGGGGCGCTTCGCGGGCGCCGGGCGGGCGGTGCGGCCCGGCCTCCCGCCCGCATCGTCCTCGCCGTCCGCACCGAGATGATCGCCCGCGGCCGATTCCCCACCGCCAGCGCCTCCGTCCCACGGCTCGATGTCGTCCCCGAGCGAGCCGGATCGGGCCCCTCCGGCGAAGGCGGATCGGCGCGCGGCAAGGTCGCGCACCGGCCGGAATGCGGTCCCGTTCCGAGGTGCCCCGGGCGTGCCGCTGCCCTCGCGGAAGGCTCCACCTCCTGGGCGCCCGGGTCGTCCAAATCGGCTCGTGCGGCGGGCCCCAAAGACGAGATCGAGATCCAATGGACCCTCGCCCGCCGAGTCCCGGTCGCCACCCAGCTGCGGGCCGACCATGAGCTCGGCCGGGATCTCCAGGAGAAAGCGCGACGGCACCGACGCCTGGCCCATCCCCCATGTCGCCCGACGCCACGCATGCGACAGGTACAGCCGGCGCTTGGCGCGGGTGATCCCGACGTAGGCGAGCCGCCGCTCCTCTTCCAGCTCTTTCTCGTCGTCGAGGGCGCGGCTGTGCGGCAGGAGGCCCTCCTCGAGCCCGGCAATGAACACGACCGGGAATTCGAGACCCTTCGCGGCGTGGAGTGTGATCAGGGTCACGGCGTCGGCGGACCCCTCGTAGCTGTCCTGGTCGGCGACCAGCGCCGTCTCCTCGAGCAGTCGATCAAGGGCGTCCTCGGCCGACAGGTCGTCGTAGCGGGTCGTCACCTGGCGCAGCTCGAGGAGGTTCGCCCAGCGCTCCTCGCCGTCCTCGCTGCCGTCGGCCAGCATCGCCCGGTAGCCCGTCCGCTCGAGCACCGCATCGAGGAGCTCCGGCAGGGCCAGCTCCCCGATCAGCGAGCGCAACCGGCGCACCAGGGCGGCGAAGTCGGCCAGCGCAGCGCGGGCGCGGGCGGCGATGGCCGGCACCTCACCGGCCGCAGCACGTTCGATCGCCGTCCATGTCGACAGACCGTCCCGCGCGGCCACCTCCCGGAGGCTCTCGAGGGTCCGCTCGCCGATCGAGCGCGACGGGACGTTGATGATCCGTTCGAAGCTCACGACGTCCACGTCCGAACGGATCACCCGCAGGTACGCCAGGGCGTCCTTGACCTCGCGCCGCGAGTAGAACCGCGTGCCGCCCACCAGCTGGTACCGAAGTCCGTAGCGCAGGAACGCTTCCTCGATGGCACGCGACTGCGCGTTCATCCGGTACATCACGGCGATGTCCTGGGCGCGCGTGGAGACCGTGTCGTCCTCGGCGCGCCGGGTCAGGACCGATCCCCGCCCGCCGATCAGGCCCTCGGCCTGACGTGCGATCCACTCGGCCTCCTCCTCCTCGTTGTAGGCCTCGAACCGCTGGATGGGCGCCCCGCCGTCGTTGGCGGTCCAGAGCTTCTTGTCCTTGCGCCCGGCATTGCGCGACACGACCGCATGCGCGGCGTCGAGGATCAACTGCGTCGACCGATAGTTCTGTTCGAGCTTGACCACGGTGGTATCCGGCCAATCGCGCTCGAAGTCGAGGATGTTGCGAAGGTCCGCTCCGCGCCAGGAGTAGATCGACTGGTCGTCGTCTCCGACCACGCACAGGTTGCGATGCGCGGAGGCGAGCGCCTTGACCCACAGGTATTGCGCCCGGTTCGTGTCCTGGTACTCGTCCACGTGCAGGTGTCGCCAGCGCGCCTGGTACCGTTCGAGGACGGCCGGCGCCTCATCGAAGAGGCGGACCGCCTCGAGCAACAGGTCGTCGAAGTCGAGTGCACCGACCTCGCGCAGCCTCGCCTGATAGCGCCGCGCCAGCGTCGCCACCACGCGCTGGTGACGATCGATCGCGTTGTCCGCAAGAAACGTCGCATCGAGCATCTCGTTCTTCGCCCGACTGATGGCGCCAAGGACGGCGGATGGGCGGAACTCGCCGGTCGCCGGCAGGTCCTCGTCGCGCAGGAGCTGCTTCATCAGGGCCTGCTGGTCGTCCGTGTCGTAGATGACGAACCGACGATCGATGCCGATGGCCTCACCCTCGCGTCGAAGCAGCCGGGCACAGAGCGCGTGGAACGTGCCGGCCTCGACCTCGCGGCCGCGTTCGCCGACGAGCGTGATGATCCGTTCGCGGAGCTCGCGCGCCGACCGGTTGGTGAACGTGACGGCCAGGATTTTCCACGGCGCGACGTCCTGGACCCCGACGAGGTACGCGATCCGATGCGCCAGGACCCGCGTCTTGCCACTCCCGGCACCGGCCAGGATGAGGAGCGGCCCTTCGGTCGTCGTCACCGCGCGCACCTGCTCGGGGTTCAGGCTGGCAACGATCTCTCCCGCACGCCGTGCGGCCGCTGCGCGGTGGGCGGCCTCCGCGGCCTTGATCGCGGCGGGATCCAGCGGAGCGGCCGCGTCCGCCGGATCCGCGGCGGCGTCGCGCAACCAGTCCGGTTCGAGCGGCGCGCCCGACGCCTCAGGCAGGTCGTCGAGGTGCGTGCCGGCCGGCTCCGGGGCGCCGATCGGCGTGCCGCCGCGACCGCCGCGGGGGGTGGTGGGACTCACGTGCCCATTGTAGGTCGGGGCGCTCGACGCGACCTTCCACGATCCCTCGGCGAGGCGGCTACGGAGCGGACGGGAGACCGAACGGGAACGACAGGTCGCCCGGCTCGCCGACCTGGTCCGCCGGTGGCGCCTCGACAGAAACCGATTCCCCCCACGCCGAAAGAGTGAGCAGCAGCTCGAGCGTCGCCGACTCGCCGAGCACGACGTCCGACTCCAGCGTGACCGGCCGAAGGGTGTCCTTCGCGACAGTGGCGAAGATGACGATGGGCCCGTCGACCCCCCCGGGCCCGCCACCGGGTGCCGGCGATGCCGCGCCCGGCAAGCCGAGAAGCCCCGTCAGCGCTCCGAGATCGGGCAGGCCGAGATCGATCGCGGAGGGGTCGACCTCGATCCGGATCCGGTAGCAGCGCCCGCCCGCGCAGTCGACGTCGTCGACCTTCGTCGCCGTCACCGACGGATCGCCCAGCAGGCTCGTCAACCCCGCGAGCGACAGGGGACCCGGGGACGCGCCCGGAGTCGGTGTGTCGCCGGGATCGAGGGGCACGTACTTTGGTCCGATCAGGCTCATCCTGAGGTAGGTGCGCCCGCCGGGAGCGAGGAATTCGCCGGTCAGGCCGAGCAACGCGGGGGCGGCGAACACCACCTTCGCTTTGCCGCCCGTGATATCGAGATCTGCCGTCAGCGTCGTACCCTCGAGGAGCATCGGCCGGGCGGACCCCGTCCCGAGCAGATCAAGGGCGATCGCCCCCGATATATCGAGCTGCAGCCGAACGGTTTTCGCGCCCTCCAGCTGGGCAACCGCGCCGTCGAGGATCTCGCGTGGATCGGTGAGGTCGGGCTTCGATGCACAGCCTCCGACAACAAGGGTCACAACGAGCAGGGCGACAGCGAGGGAACCGGGTCTCATCCAGCGCACGGGCAAAGGCTGCTGCCTCACCCAATCCGTGTCAACCGGACATTCGGCCCAGCCAGAACGACACGGGCAGGAACGACCCGTCAGTGGGTCACCGGCGCATGCTGGTGGTCGCCGAGGCTTTGCGACGAGACCGCGCGAGTACCATCTGCATTGCTCATGACTTCATCGATCCAGCCAGATGCCACGGCCGGTCAACGTTACCTCCTCCTCGCCGACATTTCCGGTTACACGGCGTTTCTGTCCAGCGTCGAACAGGCCCACGGCGTGGACTTCAGCGATGGCATCCCGGCCGGATACACCGTTCTTGGTGAGCTCCTGGATGCCGTCGTCGTGGGCGTTCAACCAGCGTTCGACGTCGCCAAGCTCGAAGGGGACGCGGTGTTCGCCATCGCGCCGGCCGACACGCTCGACGGACGGGGCGACGCGGTCCTGGGGACCCTTCGCGCCGTCTACGAGGGATTTGGCGCGCGACGCCTTCAGGCCCGGACTGCGCAGGATCACGTCTGCACCGCCTGTCCGGTCGTCAGCAACCTGGACCTGAAGATGGTGCTTCATCGGGGACAGGTCGTACGCCAGACGGTCGGCACCCACAGCGACGTCGTCGGTCCGGCGGTCAACGTGGCCCATCGGCTCTTGAAGAACACCGTTCATGCCCGGATCGGCTACCGGCCCTACCTGTTTCTGACCGACGCGGCCGCGGCTGGGCTGGGAGTCTCGGCGATTGGCCTTGAGCATCTTGAGCAGTATCCGGACGTGGGGCCGATCCACGGCAGGATCGTCGAGCTCGGCACCTCCTGACCAGGTCCGGCCCCTGCCGGCACCCTGAATCCGAACGCCCGGGCCGTTGTCGGCCCGGGCGTTCGAGGGTCTCGTGGGTTTGTGGACTAGAAGTCCATGTCCCCACCGTGGCCGTGGCCGCCGGCGGCTGCCTTCTCGCGCTCCGGGATGTCGCTGATGAGCGTTTCCGTCGTCAGGACCATCGCGGCGATGGAGGCTGCGTTCTGCAGCGCTGAGCGGGTGACCTTGGCGGCATCGACGATGCCCTTGGCGAACATGTCGCCGTACTCGCCCTTGAGAGCATCGAAGCCCTCGCCGGTCTTCATCCCGCGGACCTGCTCGACGACGACTTCGCCGCGAGCGCCGGCGTTGTCGGCGATCTGGCGGGCCGGCGCCTCGAGCGCCTAGCGGACGATGTCGACGCCAACCGCCTCATCGCCCTTGAGCTTGAGCTTGTCAAGGGCTGGAATGGCCTGGAGGAGCGTGGTGCCGCCACCGGCGACGAGACCCTCCTCGACGGCCGCGCGGGTCGTCGAGAGTGCATCCTCGATCCGGTGCTTCTTCTCCTTGAGCTCGACCTCGGTGGCCGCGCCGACCTTGATCACGGCCACGCCGCCGGACAGCTTGGCAAGGCGCTCCTGGAGCTTCTCCTTGTCGTAGTCCGAGGTGGTGTCCTCGATCTGGGCCTTGATCTGGGCCATGCGGCCCTTGATCTGATCGGGCGAACCTTCGCCGTCGATGATCGTCGTGTCGTCCTTGGTGGCAACGACCCGACGGGCCTTGCCGAAGTCCTCGAACG
>JANNUK010000353.1:0-2164 GCA_031395155.1 Chloroflexota bacterium
CGCCGAGTACGACGATCCGATCGCCCCGATCCGGTCCCATTGCAGCCGCAACATGCCCGGCGAGTCGCGGGAGATAGGCGGCGATCAGGTCGCGGTTCTTGGCCCGAGGATCCGGATCCGCCTTCCAGCCGGGGTCGTTCAGCGCGTCGCCGGCATCGTGCCAGGTGACGCCGGCCAGCCCGGGGCGCAGCTCGAGGCTCCTGAGCAATCCGAGCCGGCGCAGGTCGCCGGGCGTCGCCTCCATGCCGCCGAGGTGGCCGCCGAGCGCCGTTGGTGAGCCGACGATCGCAATGCGCGACCCCACGGCCATGCCGGAATGTCGTTCGGTCATGGCGCGCAGGATACGGCGCCGCCGGTCATCATCGCCCCATGCAGATCGCCGACTTCGCCCTCGAGCGCTTCTTCGCCCGCTGGGAATTTGCCGTGGAGCACCTGCTCTGCGCGTCGGATGTCGAGGGGTTCCCGATGGCCGACCTGCTGGCTCTCGCCGACGACGAGACCCGTGGCCTGTGGGACGGCCTTCGCCTGGGGTATGCGGAAACGACCGGCCATCCACTCCTTCGCGCCGAGATCGCGGGGCTCTACGACCATCTCGAGTCGGACGACGTCCTCGTGTTCGTCGGTGCCGGCGAGGCGATCTTCTGCCTGGCCAACGTCCTCGTCGGGCCGGCCGACCACGTCGTGGTGACGTGGCCCGGTTACCAGTCGCTGTACGAGGTCGCGCGGGCGGCTGGCGCCGAACTCACGTTGCATGAGCTCTTCGAGGCGGATGGGTGGGCCCTCGACGTGGACCGGCTGCTCGCATCGCTCCAGCCGAACACGCGTCTCGTCGTGGTCAATGCCCCGCACAACCCGACCGGGATGCTCCCGAGCCGTGCCGAGTGGTCGCAGCTCACCGGTGCGCTTGCCGAGCGCGGGATTCACCTGTTGTCGGACGAGGTCTACCGGTACCTCGAATTCGACGAAGCCGACCGCCTGCCGGCCGGTGCCGACACCTTCGATCGAGGCATCTCCCTCGGCGTGATGTCGAAGTCACTCGCGATGGCCGGGCTGCGGATCGGCTGGCTGGCGACGCGCGACCGGGAACTCCTCGCGCGCTGCGCCGCGTTCAAGGATTACACGACGATCTGCGCCGCGGCCCCGTCGGAGATCCTCGCGCTCATCGGACTGCGCGCCCGGGAAGCGGTGATCGCGCGGTCGCGGGCGATCGTCGCCGACAATCTCCCGCTCCTCGACGGGTTCTTCGAGCGGTGGACAGGGACCTTCTCCTGGGTCCGCCCGCGGGGCGGATCGATCGCCTTCCCGCGCCTGGATCCGGCGTTCGAGATCGAGCGGTTTGCGGCCGACCTGGTCGAGGCCGAAGGGGTCCTGCTGCTCCCCGGGACGCGGTTCGACCATCCCGGCAACCACTTCCGACTCGGCTACGGCCGAACCAGTCTTCCTGTCGCCCTGGACCGCCTCGATGACTACGCGAGCCGCGCGCTGCGCTGATTCGCCCGGCGCTGATTCGCCCGGCGCGCCGATGCCGCGGCGCAGAGCGACAACGTGATGACGCCATCGAGACGCGGACAGGGTATGGTGCCGGTCAACGGCGCCGCGCCGAGCCGCGGCCACACGGAGGGCTACCCCATGCGTTACCGCGGGCGACTACGCCGGACGATCGCCGCCCTGGGCCTGCTCCTTGCCGTGGCCAGCCCCGGCGTGGTACGAGCCGTGGACCACGATCCTGTCCTCCTCGTGCATGGCTGGCGCGGCGGGGCCGTGGATTGGGCGGTGATGGTTCAGCGATTCGTGGACGAGGGGAGCGGCCGCGAGGTCGTCACGATCCAGCTGCCGGGCCAGGACAACGTCGCCAACGCGGCGGCGATCTCGAGCCTCGTCACCTCGCGCGGCTGGCTTCGCTTCGATCTCGTCGGGGTGAGCATGGGCGGGCTTTCGGCCCGGTACTTCGCCAGGAATCTCGGCGGAACCGCAACGGTCGACTCGTACGTGTCGCTGGGGACTCCCCAGTATGGGATCTGGGCGGCGTGCCTGCTCTCCCAGAGCAGGGGTGGGCAGATGTGTCCGACGAGCAGCTTCCTGCGGTCACTCAACAACGGCGACGACACGCCCGGATCGGTTCGCTACATGACGCTGACCAGCCCGAGCGATACCACGGTGCCGT
>JANNUK010000461.1:0-2149 GCA_031395155.1 Chloroflexota bacterium
CGGGTTGCGATGCGTGGCCGCAGAACCCGCTCATGTCGGCGATGTACATGTCGAGGTCGGTGTGCCCGTCGACGTCGGTGAAATGGGCGCCCCGGCCCCAGTCCGCGAAGACCGGCGGGTGCTCATACAGGTCGTCCATCCAGGCCATGGGCACGCCGCGCGGCATCGACCGGCGGGAGCGCTCGAGGAGGGCCATCGAACGCGGCCGCTCGTTGACAAACCGCGCGGTCTCTTCGCGCTCCAGCACGGCGACGCGATCGAGATCGACACCGATGGACGCGACCATCGCGGCATCTTGCCACAGCGACCGGCGCCGTCCGTCTCGGGACGCTCCACCCGAGCGTCAGGCGAGGGGTTTGCGCGCCTCGGTTTCCTCGTCGATCACCCGGCCAGTGGGCTCGAAGCCATGCTTCACGTAGAACGGCCGCGGCGACCCCTTGCCCTCGCTCCAGCTGACGAGGAGCGTCGTATTGCCCATCGCGCGGAACTCGTCCTCGACGAGGTCGAGGACCCGACCGCCGATGCCGCGGCGCTGATGCATGCGGTCGATCAGCAGCCGCCACAGGTACGGTTCGGGATGGTGCTCCGTCCGAAGGGCGAGCATCACGAACCCGACGATCACGCCATCGGCCTCGATCGCACGCATCCAGGGGACGAGTTGGGCCCCGCCGACCACCTCGGGGAACAGGGCGTCGGTGAAGGACCAGCCCATCGGGGCGACGAACTCCTCCTGCGACTTGTGCGTCTTCAGCTTCGAGACCGTGCGCTCATTCTCGACCGTCACCTCGACCAGCCGAACGTCTTCGGGTGGCGTCCTGGGGCGCGAGCGCCACGCTTCCCAATCGGGACGGGTCACCCCGTAGATCCAGTCGTCCGAGACCTCATCGCCCAGCCAGAACGAGGACCGCGTGTGACCTTCGAAGAGAAGACCGTTGCGCTCCATGACCATGGCCGACGCAGGGTTGTCCGGGTGGAGCATCCCGAACACGCGCGTCACGCGGAGATCCTCGAAGAGGTAGGCGATCAGGGCCTCGACGGCTTCCGCGGCGTAACCTCTGCCCCAGTACTTCGCGAAGAACGTGTAGCCGATCTCGGCGGTGCGGGCCTCCAGGGTCAGTTGCGTCACGACGTCGCCGAAGACCTCGCCCGTATCGGGATCGCAGACGATGGCCATCCACCACGCGTCGTTGACGGGTCCGTCCATCGCCGCGACTTGCGTGACCACAGCCTCGGCGCGCTCGCGCGGAAACGGGATCGTCCAGCTCTGGTAGCGCGCGACCTCCGGATCGCTCCGGCGCGCGGCAAGCGACGCGGCGTCGTCCTCCGTGACAGGACGGATCAGGAGGCGCGCGGTTCGGATCGGCGTGAACATGTCCGCGGATTTGATCACGCTTGCTCCATCCACGAGTCGAAGCCGGCCCGAAGCGGCGTCAGTGTCGCCTCGTCGGCAAAGGCGACATCGAGGGCATGGCGGTTGATCGCCCACAGCTCGGCCGGCGTCAGGCCGACCTCGGCGATGGCGCGCCGGTACTCCTCGGACAGCGTGAGGTCCGAGACGGTGAGGTCATCGGTCGACAGCGTCACCGGAACGCCCGCTCGAAAGAGTCGCGCCAGGGGATGGTCCGCGAGCGACGGGACGATGGCGGCCTGGACGTTCGAGGTGGGGCACAGGTCGAGGGTCACGTTCCGGGCGATCAACTCGGCGACGAGCGACGGATCGTCGATGGCTCCGGGACCGTGGGCGATCCGCTCCGGGTCCACCGCAAGGGCGCGCCGCACCTTCGCCGCTCCGCCCCTCTCTCCCGCGTGCAGCGTGATTCGCAGGCCGCCGGCCCGCGCCGCCTCGAAGGCGCGCGCGTGCACGAGGGGGTCGGCGAACTCGGCCTCACGCCCGGCCAGGTCCCAGCCGACGAGGCCCCGATCGCGGAATCGCGCGGCCGCCTCCGCGAGGCGAACGTTCTCGTCCGGGTCGTGGGAGCGCAGGGCGGTGCAGATGAGCCGGACCACGATCCGGCCACCGGCCGCCGCGACCGCCGCCGCACCACCCTCCGCGCCTTCGCACACCGCCGCGATCCCGTCGGCCAGACCCAGGCCACGCTCGACGTGGAGCAACGGGCCCCAGCGGATCTCCACGTAGCGGACACCGTCG
>JANNUK010000465.1:0-9192 GCA_031395155.1 Chloroflexota bacterium
CTCCTGATCCAGAGTCAGGCGCCTTACCGCTTGGCCACTCGCCAGTGCGTCCGGCATTCTAGCGCAGCTCGCGCGGAGGGCCGACAGAACGGACGCCACCACGCCGCTGGAAGATGAGCCGGTTTGGTGGCGACCCCGTGGATCGCACCATCAGGCGCCACGCCGACGAGCCACTCAAGCGCCAACGAGGCGACGCGTTGCCGCCCAACTGATCGGGTATCCGCGGGTCAGGACCCGGCTCCGCGGGCCATCACGTACTCGCGCCAGCCTCCGAATTTCGTGATCTCGCTGTGCCCCTCGGTCAGGGCGCGCGGAAACAGGATCCCGGGGACGACCCGGCCGTCTTCCAGGTGGACCGGCCCGCGGTAGAGGCCGGGCGGCTCGCCCGCCTCGACGCGCGCCCAGACCTCATCGGGCAGGTCGTACAGCTCGCCGGGGACGGCGATGCCGGTTTCGCCCTCCGCGACCTCGAACATCCCCGGATGGACGTCCGCGATCGAGAAGATCCGGTAGCGCGGCGCTGTGCGAACCGCTTCGATGAACGTGGCCCCCTCCAGGTTCGCGTTGAGTGCGAGGCCGCGCATGAGGGTGCCGTTGACGAAGAGCTGGGACGACATCGAACCTCCATTCGCTCAGCAGGCGCCCCGACGACCGTCGGGGCGCCTGCATGACGCGCTCGTCCAGTGGCTATGCCTGGTTCGCCTCCGGATCCGGCGGCGGTGTCGTCAGCGCCGTGCGGAAGTCGGCGCCGCTTGCTCGCCCCTCTCGCCAGGCGACCACCCAGAAGACGGCCGCCGCGAAGAGATAGCCGAGGAATACCGCGTTCGGTTGACCGAACACGATGGCCCCATCCACCACGGAGACGATGATCTGGCTGGCGTGGATGAACCCCGTCAACGCCAGGATCGCCCCGACGATCGAATAGACGATCGCCCGACTGTATTCGCGATCGATGATGAAGACCGCGATCGCCCCCAGGACGAGCCCGGCAACGACCGCTCCACCCCCGAAGATGGTCATCCCGTCATAGATGACCCCGGCGTTGCTCAGCGCCCCGGACCCGACTGTGCCGGCGTTCGTTCCGGCGGCGCCCAACGCGCCGTCGATCTGGCCTTGCGCCCACGCCGCAATGTTCGGGAGCATCGCCAGGACGACCGCGGGTGCGTGTCGAGCCGGCGTTGTCGTGAACGCCTGTGCGCCGATCACGAGACCGATGAACAGCAGGATCGGGACGAGAGCCTGGATCGGAATGACCGCGAGGAACAGGCCGACGAGCCCGAAGAGGCAGATCGCCGCGACGATCACGCCGGTCGCGAGCGAGTAGCCGATCCGGCCGCCGACAGCCTTCCAGCCCGGATGCCCGATGTAGACGGCCGGTGGAAACGGGCTGCCCAGGAACGAGCCGACGACCGCGCCGGCGCCGTCCGCGATCAGGATGTGCCGGAGGTTGTACTCGTCACCGGCGGCCGCCGCGCTCTCGACGTTGTTCATTGCCTCGGTGAAGTTGTAGATGCCGAGCGGGATGGCGGTCACGAGCAGCGGCAGGATCTCGCTGAGTCCGCTGATGACCTCCGTGCCGGGGATCGGCAAATGGATGCCGAACTGCGCAAACGAGTCGCCGACCGCCTTCGGATCCATACCGGTCCAGGCGCCCGACGCATAGGCGATCCAGCCGATCGCCGTGCCCACGATCACGGCCAATAGGCCGCCGGGCACGCCACCGGGCATGCGAACTCCGGCCGTCCAGCTGAGCAGGATGATGGCGAGGACCGGTAGCGCGATCCATGGCACCTCGAACATCTGGAACGCCGGGCGCATCGAGATGAACGCGATCGAGATCCCGGCCAGCGTGCCGAGCATCGCGGCCCGCGGCGTGAATCGGCGGATCGTCGGACCCACGAAAGCGCCGATGAGCACGATCACGCCGACGATGAACGCCCATGCCAGGCCGGCCATCCAGGCTTCGAGCGGCGTGCCCCCACGCAGCACGATGGGCAGCATGATGACGAAGGTGACGAAGAAGTAGTGCGGGACGCTGGGCCCGTACGGCATCGCCGTCACGTCGTCGCGGCCCCGCTCGCGCGCCAGCCGATACGCGAGGAACGCGTAGAACAGGTTGCCCAACGGCAGGGCGATCGCGAGTGCCGGCAGGATCCGGCCGAAGACGGTGTCGTCGGACAGTCCGACGACGAAGAGTGCCAGCCCGGACAGGACCAGCACGTTGAGCAGCACGTTGGTGCCGAGCCCGAAGAATGCGTTCCAGTCGCCCGGAACCCATAGCCTGGGCTTGAACGATCCGGTTGTTGTCGTCACGTCGTTGGATCCTCCCTCTGGACCATCGGGTCCGTCGCTCTCCCCATCGCTCCTCGCTCGGTCAGCCGATAGGCATCACGCCGTTCCCGCGCCGGCCGCCAGCGCGTCCGGATACGCCTGCCCCAGACCTTCGAGGAACGTCGTCGAGTCGCCGACCCAGCCGAAGATGCCCCCCTGAGCCTTGATCATTTCGAGTGCCACTCGCTGGAACTCGGGGAAGTAGGAGCCGACGCAATCGGCCAGGACGAGCGCGTCGTATCCGCGATCATTCGCCTCACGGACGCTCGTCTGGACACATACCTCGGTAGTCACCCCGCAGACGACGAGCCAGCGGATGCCCCGCGTCTTGAGGATCGTGTCCATGTCGGTCGCGTAGAACGCGCCCTTTCCGGGCTTGTCGACGATAGGCTCCCCGTCGATCGGGTAGACCTCCTCCACGATGTCGTGGCCATGTTCTCCGCGCACCAGGAGTCGCCCCATGGGTCCGGGATCGCCGATGTGGAGGGACGGTTTGCCACGCTCGTACTTGGTCACGGGCAGGTCGGACAGGTCTGGCCGATGTCCCTCGCGCGTATGGATCACGAACATTCCCGCCGCTCGGCAGGCCCCGAGGACTCGCTCGGCTGGGGGCAAGGCCTTGAGAAGGTACGACGTGTCGTTTCCGAGCGACTCGCCGAACCCGCCCGGATACACAAAATCGCGCTGGAAATCGATCATCAACAGCGCCGTTCGCTTGGGGTCGAACTCGAACTCGTACGGTTCGGCCTTGACGGAGATCATGGTCGTCGCCTCCTTCATCCGCTTCGAGCGCGCCGCTCATCCGGGACGATGCGCGTCCCGGTCTCCCCGGCGATGGCGCGCTCGAGCGACGCCGGGGTGGTGATGAGTACTTCCTGCCCGCCACGCTCGAGGAAGCGGATCGCCGCCTCGATCTTCGGGCCCATGGACCCCTTGGGGAACTCGCCCGCCTCCAGGTAGCCGGCGGCCTCGGCCACCGTGATCCGGTCGAGCCAGCGCTCAGTGGGCTTGCGGAAGTGGACGGCGACCTGCTCGACGCCGGTCGAGAGGACGAGGAGCGGGACGTCCAGGCTTGCCGCGAGGAGGGCCGAAGCTCGATCCTTGTCGATGACGGCCTCGACGCCCCGATAGCGGCCCGGCTCCGTCTCGACGACAGCGACCCCGCCGCCGCCGACCGCGATGACCACGAACCCGGCGTCCACGAGCGCCCGGATCTGCGCGTGCTCGACGATCCGGACGGGTTCCGGCGAGGCGACGACCCGACGGTACCCACGCCCCGCGTCCTCGATCGTCGTCCAGCCGTCCTGGGCCGTCCGCTCGTCGGCCTGCTCGCGCGTGTAGAACGGCCCGATGGGCTTCGTCGGCGTCAGGAACGCTGGGTCGTCCGCGTCCACCACCACGTGGGTCAGCACGCAGACCACCCGGTCCGGCAGGCCTCGATCGGCCAGCTCGTTGAGAAGCGCCTGGCTCAGGATGTGCCCGATTCCGCCCTGCGAGTCGGCGACCGACATCTCGAGGCTGAGCCGCGGCACCGGGGCGTCCTTCGGGACGAGCTCCGACCGAAGCAGGATGAACCCGACTTGCGGACCATTGCCGTGCGTGACGATCACGCCCCAGCCCGTGGCCACGAGCGCCGCGATGTGCCGCGCGGTCTCGCACGCGTTCTCGTACTGCTCGGCGATCGTGCCTCGCTGGCCGTCGAGGATGAGCGCATTCCCTCCGATCGCGACGACAGCGCGGCGGTCCACGGCTACGCCTCCGATCCCGCTGCCAGGGCGCCGGCCGCGAGCGAGCGTCCGTCGGCGGTCACGCCGAGCCGGCTCGCGAGCTCGGCCAGCCCGGCCGCGAAGCATGCCAGCGGCGCCCGGGCGATCCCCGCGCCGATCTGGCCCACACCGGCCTTGCGGTGGGCGATCCCGGTATTGATGATCGGGGCGATCCCCGAGTCGACCACGCGCCGTACGTCGATGCCCGTCGGCGTCCCCGCGAACCCGAGCGACGGCAGTTGGTACGAGGGATTCCGTGCCAGCGTGATCCGACCCATGAGCCGGGTGAACTCGAGTGCATCCGCCGGGTTGCCGCCCACGAACCGGACGATTGCCGGTGCGGCGGCCATCGCGAATCCGCCGATGCCGAAGGTCTCCGTGATCGCGCTGTCAACAAGATCCGGGTTCGCATCATCGGGCCCAAAGCCGGGGAAGAACAGCCCGTCGGGGACCCCGACCGGCGTGGTGAACCAGGTGTCGCCGGTCCCGGACAGGCGGATTCCGAAGTCGACCCCATTGCGGCTCATTGCCGTGACCACGGTGGAGCCCTCGATCCCGTGGGCCGCGTCGAGGGCCGACTTGCACGCCGCCATGGAGAGGTTGAGGAAGAAGTGATCGTTGCCGCGGAGGAAGTCCAGGACGGCCGACGCCGTCTTCTCGTCGCTCGACCGCACGAGGGCCGGTGCGATCGCCCGTGTGAAGAGCGACGTCGCGGCGATGTTGCGGTTGTGGCCCTCGTCGCCCATCTGGAGGGCCTGCCCGGTCAGGCTCCGCAGGTCGAGCGGCCCGCCGGCCCGGATCGCGCCACCGAGCGCCGGACCGAGCACCTCCGCCATCCAGCGCAGCCGCTCGATGACGGTCTCGTCGTAGGCCCCGAACCGGAGCACCTTTCCGAGGCCCTCGTTGAGCGTTGCGTGACCGCGCGTGCCGGCGGCGGCATTCTCCACGATCACCACCGGCATGGATGGGCTGACGACGCCCGCCATGGGTCCGACGGCCCCGTGATGGTGACATGGCGAGAGCCTGATCCGGCCGGACGAGACGAGCTCGGCCGCCTCCGCGGCGCCGGCCGCCCAGCCCTCGAACAGGGTTGCCCCGATGACCGCGCCCTGGACGGGCCCCGGCATGCGGTCCCAGTCGATGGGTGGTCCGGAGTGGAGGAGCTGGCGATCCCCGATGCCGAGCGCAGTCGCGGCCGGCACGACATCGACGAGCATCGGCTGGGCGGCAAGGAGCCGCTCCACCGCCTGACCGTTGGCGGCAGCGACTGTCCGACCGACCGGGTCGTCCGGATCGTCCTCCAGCCGTGCCAGCAGGAGGCCGACTTCGCGATCGCCCTCCGCCGGAGGCCGCCACTCCAGCGCGGCCACGACGGCACCGTGGGCGGCGAGGGGGGCCGCGAACATGTCGGGGCCGACGTTCACCGCACGGAGCCCGTCGGCGAACAGCACGGATGGGCCGGCGCCGCTCATTGGCGAGTCCCCACGGCCGCCCCGGCTACCCGAGCCGCGATGCCCGCGGCGATCCGCGCCGCGCCTGCATTGCTGTCGGCCAGGATGACGCCGGCCGCGGCCAGCCTCGCCTCCTGCGCCGCGAGACGCTGTGGGTCGTCCTCGGTACCGCAGACCGAGGCGACGATCGCGGCCCGCCTTCCCGTGTCTGGGAGAGCAGCCCAGGCCCCGTCGATCGCCGTCGCAATCGCGCCGGCGGGATCCGCGTGCGCGCCGTAGCCGAGGACGACGTCGAGGAGGATGACCGCGGTGGCGGGGTCGAGTGCGGCGGCCCGAAGGTGGTCGTTCCGTAGTCGCGGGTCGATCATCGGATGCGGCCGGCCCACCGTGTATTCGTCGTCGCCCAGGTCGACGATCTCGTGTGTCGCCACCGCCTCGGCACCGAGCGAGGCCTTGAGGATGAGCTTCGCCTCGCCGGCCAGCGAGCCGCCGCTGTACAGGCCACGGATCCGTACCTGGCCGGCCACAAGGCCGGCCGCAGCCGCCTCGACCGTCGCCGACAGGCCCGGATCGGGGTGCTCGGTGGCCGGGATGGGCCGATCGAGGGCGATCGCGGCCGCGGTGGCAGCCGCCGCCTCGAATGTGCTGGCCGGGATCGCCCCCGCCGCCGTGATCGATCCCGGATCGCCGCCGAGGAAGCTGATCACGACGGGCTTGCCGGCAGCTCCGGCCGCTCGGAGGATCCGCTCCGTGACACGTGCCGCCGGCGACTTCGAGATGAGCACGATCACCTCGGTCCCGGGATCGGCGGAGAGTCGCTGAAGCCCGTCGAGCATCATGACTCCACCCACGCGCTCATCCAGGTCGCGGCCGCCGACGCCGATCGCCTGCGACACGCCCGCCCCGGCGCGATGGATGAGGCAGCTCACCTGCTGGAGCCCGGTGCCCGACGCGGCGACGAGGCCGATCGTGCCACGCCGCACGGCGTTCGCGAAGCCGAGGGGGACGCCGTCCAGGATGGCCGTTCCGCAGTCGGGGCCCATGAGGAGTAGCCCCTTCCGATGGGCCAGGGCCTTGAGCTCGATCTCATCGTCCAGAGGGACGTTGTCGCTGAACAGAAAGACGTTCAGGCCGCGTTTGAGGGCCTTGAGGGCCTCCGCGGTGGCGTAGGGTCCCGGGGTCGAGATGAGCACGAGGTTGGCCACCCCGAGATCCGCGGCAGCCTCCGCGATTGTCCGAAGATCCGTCCGGGTCGCCTCGCCCGAGCCATCGGTGCCAGGTCCGGCGAGGCGCGCAGCAGCACGGTCAAGAGCGAGTGCTACAGCGTCGCCATCGGTTGCCGCGATCGCCACGACGAGATCGTTGGGACCGGCGGCGGCCGAGACATCCGTCAGGAGACCCGCGGCCGCCAGGACGTCGCGGTTGGCCGGCGTCGCCATGACGAGTCCGGCGCGGGCGATCCCGTCGAGGCCTTCGAGCTCGGCTGCGATCTGCATCAGTTCGACTGAATCGCGATACGTGTTGGCGAAGATACGGGCACCGACGATGGCCATCAGGCGGCGCACCGTTGACCCGAGGTCGCGGCGTCAAGTCCGGTCAGCACACCGCTCACGCCGTCGGCTCCCGAGGTGGCACCCCATGCCACGGCTCGGCGGACCGCGGCCGGCAGCGCCTGCGCGCGGCCGACGAGGAGTGCGCCGAGAAGTCGATGGATCCGTTCGGTGAACTCGCCGCGGGAGGCATGGGACAGAAGCACGGCGGAGACCGCTGTCGTCCGCTCGTCGACATCGGCCAGGGCCGCGGCCAGGAACCCGGCCGACGGATGACCCAGCGCGTGCAGTGCGGCCTCGACTCCGACGAGGGCGTCATCGCCCGAAGGCGTCAGCCCGGGACCCATGCCCACCAGGGATCGGGCGGCGAGCGCAGCGCCCTCATCGTCGCCTCGCGCGATGGCCCGGCCGACATCGGCCAGCAGCTCACGCGCGACGGGGATCGCCAGAAGCCCCCCGGGCGCGAGGCGCACGGCGGAGCGCAGCAGGGCGTGTGCGTCGGCGGTCCTCGTGGCCCACCTCCGACCGTCGGCGACGGGAAGGCGCGCGGACCACGGGCGGGCGCTGGAGATCCGGATCACGAGCCCAGCGGCGGGCACGCGAACCGCGGCACGATCGAGCGAGGCGATCATGTCCTGCTGCAGTCCATGCGCGCGGTAGTCGATGGCGCCAGGCAGCAGGATGCCGTTGGGCAGGCCACCAGCGTCCTCGGCGGCGATCGTGACCAATCCGTCGACGGTGACGATGTTGAGCGCAGCCCGAAAGACGCTGTGCACCCGGCCAGATGTGTGCGCCCGCTGCGAGATCAAGCGCGACACGGAGTCGCTCATCCGGGTGGCGTCGAGCGTCCGGTTTGTCCCAGGCGGAAGCATCAACTCACATCGTACGGAGGGGAATCGGCGCCTGTCACTGTGAGATCCTCACATTGACGCGGCGCCCTGCTGTCGAGTATCCATAGCTCGTGATCGGCTCGGTACCGCTCGCCGATGTCCTTCAGCTGCCGCCGCTCGCGAAAGCGCGCGTTGTGGGTGGCCGCGCCGGCCTTGGCCGGCCGGTCCGGGCCGTCAACGTGATGGAGGTCCCGGACATCCTCGACTGGGTGAAGCCCGACGAGCTGTTGCTCACCACCGCGTACCCACTGCGCGACGACCCGGTGGCACTCGATGCCCTCATCCCTCGCCTCGCCGATCGCGGGCTTGCCGGCATCGCCATGAAACCCACGCGCTACATCGGGTCGATCCCTCGCGGGATGATCGAGGCGGCCGACCGCCACGGCTTCCCGCTCATCGAACTGCCGGCCGGGGCCTCGTTCAACGAGATCATCCAGGCGGTCCTGACCGTCATCCTCAACGCCCAGGCGGCCCGGCTCGAGCGGTCGGCCGCCATCCACGACCGATTCACGGCCATCGTCCTGTCGGGTGGAGGCCTCCGTCAGATCGCCGAGGCGCTGGGCGAGTTCGTGGGTCGTCCGGTCTCCATCGTCGATGCCCAGGGCGTCGTGCAGTGGAGGACGGCTGAGAACGCCCCCGAACTGGGCGACGCGTCCGGCGGCGTGATCAACCAGCCCATCCAGGTCGGGTCGGATCGGTATGGAGCCATCCTCGTGGCGGACGATGCCGGAGACCTCGGCTCCAACCGGCTCGAGGCGATCGAGTATGCGGCCACGGTGGCCGCTCTCCGCCAGGTCCAGGCCCGCGCCGTCGCCGAGGCCGACCGTCGGTTCCAGGCGGTCTGTCTCGAGGAGCTGGTCACCGGCCACGTGACGGATCGGAGCGTGCTCATGGAGCGTGCCACGGCGTTCGCCTGGGATCTCGCCACTCCGCGAGCCGTTCTCCTTGCCGAAGCGGAGGCTACGGCCGGGAGGCCGGTCGCCTCGCTGGCGGGCACCGCCGAGGAGGGCGCCCTCCGGTCGCGCCTCGCGGAGGCGGCCCGGGCCAGCCTCGGGTCGGCTGCCATTGTCTGGGAGCGGAGCCGCGAGATCGGAGCGCTCACGCCGGTCCTCAGCGCGTCGGATGCCCGGGAGGCGGGAATGGCGCTCCAGGAAGAGGCGGCTCGACGGCTGCCGGGGGTCGTCGTGGGCGTCGGCATCGGGCG
>JANNUK010000470.1:0-2130 GCA_031395155.1 Chloroflexota bacterium
CGACGCCGGCCGCTGCGCGCCATGAGCCGCGACAGGACGACCGCGCCGCTCGCCGCGCCAAGGACCACGGTCGCGCCCGGCAGGCCGGCAAGGGCCGGGGTGCCGGCCAGCTGCTTCGCCGCGATTGTCGCGACGGTCACCGCCGCGATGTGCCCGGTACTGCCGAGGGCGACACCGGCGACGAGCGACCACACGGTTCGACGGCGCAGGCCATCGAGGGCGGCGGGTGGCAGGGTGGACGGAGCGATCATGGGCCCGCGCAGCATACGGGGTTCGACGCGCAAACCGGGAGCCTGCGCATCACCGATCGGTCCCTCGAAGAACGGGTCCTGCTCACACGCCGCTCAACGATACGCGACACTGTCGGCATGCGGCGTACGACGCGGCCGGGGCGGGTCCTTGCGACGGTCCTGTTCACCGACATCGTCGGGTCCACGGAGCTGGCGACGACGCTCGGCGACAGGGGATGGCGAACCCTGCTGGCTCGCCATCACGCCGTCGTGCGGGCACAGCTCAGGCGATTTCACGGCCGCGAGGTCGACACCGCCGGCGACGGGTTCTTCTGCGTCTTCGATCACCCGGCTGAAGCGATCCACTGTGCGGTCGCCATCCTCGCCACATTGCGACCCCTCGGCCTCGAGCTCCGCGCCGGCCTCACCACCGGCGAGGTCGAGCACACCGGCAGATCGGTCCAGGGCATCGCCGTGCACATCGGGGCCAGGGTCATGGCCATCGCCGGCCCCGGCGAGATCATGGTCACCTCCACGGTCAGGGACCTGGTCGCTGGTTCCGACATCGGCTTCGCCGACCGTGGCGCCCGGGCGCTCAAGGGCATCGATGGCGAGTGGCGGCTGCACGCCGTCATCGCCGAGCTCCCTCCGCTGGGCGACGCGGCTCGGACCGCCCAGACGCCGGACCCGGCGCGGCGATCGCGGCGTTTGGCCGGCCTGGCCGCCACAGGGATCGTCATCGGCACCATCGCCGTGGCCGTCTTCGGGGTCCCGCTGCTGCGCGGGCCGGTCATCCCGGGTGCGGACACCGTCGCCCGTTTGCCAGCCGGCGGCGCTGGTTTCGACTTCGTGGTCAAGGTCGGCAGCGAACCGACGGGGCTCGCGAGCGGAGGCGGTGCCATCTGGGTCGTTCACTTCGCGGACCAGACCCTGTCGCGCATCGATCCGGCCAGCGGCAGGGGCGCGTCGAACCCGGCCATCGGAGGTTCGCCCGGCGGCGTGACCTACGGCGACGGCGGCGTGTGGATCACGACCCACTTCGGCCTCGCCTCGGGCGACGCGGGATCGGTGGTGCGGTTCGACGACCGCCCCACGAAGGTCAAGCCCATCCAGGTCAGCAGCGGCGTGGAGGCGATCGCATTCGGAGGCGGCTTCGTGTGGGTGGCCGACCGCATCCACGATGTCGTGCGCAGGATCGACCCGGACACGAACAGCCTGCTCGCAGCCGAGATCGCCGTGGGCCGGGCACCCGGAGCGATCGCCTTCGGGGCCGGCAGCGTGTGGGTCTCGAGCACCCTGGATCACACGGTCTGGCGCATCGACCCCATCACGTACGAAGTTCTGGGCACGATCGCGCTTCAGGATGAACCGAGCTCGATCGCCGCCGGGGATGATGCCGTGTGGGTCACCAGCGAGACCGGCGACTCGGTCACCCGCATCGACCCTGCCACGAACAGCGTGACGATCATTCCGGACCTGGATGGGCCGCGCGCTGTCGCCGTGACCTCCGCCGCCGTATGGGTGGCTGTCGGCCACGAGGGCAGGCTGGTGCGCATCGACCCTCGCACGAACACGGTCACAGCTGGCTACACGGTCGATGGCGTCCCGGACGCGCTCGCCGCGGGCGAGGACGGCAGCGTTTGGGTTTCGGTGCGCGCGCGCGCGTCGACCGAGGGCGACCCGCGCCGATCTCCTGTGCCGTCTTTCCCCTTCGGCGGCACGCTTCGGATCGCAATCCCACATGACGACCCGCCGCCGTCGAGCCTTGCGTCGTCAGACGTCACGTTCGCGAACAACGCGCTGGATCCCCAGTTCGGGGGCTGGTACGACGCCGTCGAGCTCCACCGATGCTGCCTGTCCCGGACACTGGTCTCGTACGCCGGGCGTCCCACGGAGGAGG
>JANNUK010000060.1:0-6125 GCA_031395155.1 Chloroflexota bacterium
TGGTTCGTGCCGCGCGTCAACGGCAGCGGGCCGTTCCGCGACGTCTACTCGGTCATGGCCAACTGGGCCGCAAACCACGGCGCGATCAGCTACGGCCACATCGGCGCCGACCTGATCACCCTCGCCTCCATCCTCCGCGTCCCGGTCCACATGCACAACGTGCCGGAGGAGGACATCTTCCGGCCTAGTGCGTGGTCGAACCTCGGCACGGCCGACCTCGAAGGCGCGGACTTCCGTGCCTGCAGCACCTTCGGGCCCCTATACGGGCGCTCGTGAGCGAGACGGGCCGGCGGCGGCAGACGGAGGGACGGCAGACGGAGGGACGGCAAACGCAGGGGCGGCCCCGGCGCCGGGATTTCGGGCAGGCCCGGCTACCAGGCCGTTCGCGCGACCCGGATGCGGTAGGCCTCTGCCTCCCAGTCCTCGATGAACTGCCGCGCCGCGGGCTCCAGGGGTCGGACGCCGCCCAGGCGATGGGCACCCGTGGCAATCCGCATGGCGTCGATGAAGAGCGTGCGCGCCATGTCGGCCTGCGCGTGGGTCTCCCCGACGGCGAACAGGCCGAGGCCGGCGACGAGGATGATGATCGGCGGTGCGACGTCCTGCTGAGCGCGCTCGGCGAGCGTCGCCTCGAGGGCCGCGACGGCGACCCCGCCGCCGGCCGGCGGCGTGTCGATGAGCAGCGGCCAGGAGCCCGCGTAAACGATCTGGTCGGGCGTAAGTGGGCCGCCGCGGGCGAATCGATGGCCCAGCTCCGAGCCCGCGACCTCGAGCGCGAGCTGCGAGCCGTCGAAGACCACGGTGCTCGGCCGGCCGTCGATCGGCAGCAGCGTGGCGAGTCGTGGCAGAAGGGCCGCGACCATGTCCCGGGCGTCGGGCTCCGCGATCCGCGCCACGGCGCCCCATTCGATGGGCGGCCGGCCGGCCGCGAACTCGGCGATCGACGCGACGATCTCGCGCGAGCGATCCTCGATCTCGGCGGCGGTCGGCCCACTCACGATCAGCCCGTGGTTCTGGAGCAGGATGGCGCGCGGCGGGGGGAGGCCGGCCCGCTCCGTGTAGGCAATGCGTTCATCCCGGATGGCCCGAGCGAGGGGCAGGCCGGGATCGGTGTATGGGATCCACAGGATGCCCTCGCCGAAGATCTCGCCGGCCAGTTCGCGTCCCCCGACGGCGCACGTCAGGGTGTTGACCGTGGTCGGGTGGGTATGGAGAACGATCGGCTCGGGAAGAAGGGCGTGGAAGAGCAGCTCGACCGATGGGCGGTGCTCGTCGATGGGCGGCAGGCGGGCGGCCTCGGCGACACGGAGCACGTCATCGGAGCCCGACGCCGCGCCGGGCGTCGATCCGGAGGTCGCCCCGGAGGTCGCCCCGGAGGTCGCGGCGCCCTCGAGCACCTCGCGCAGCGGCGCGAGGGCGAGCGCGATCAGGGACTCAGCCGTGAGCGCGGCGAGCGAGACGCCGCTGGGCTTGATGTGCATCACGCCGTCGGCCTTGGCCGAACTGTTGCCGCCGCCGGCGCGTACGAACTCGGGATCGGCACCGACGCGGCGCGAGAGCTCGACCATTTCCGCGATCAGTGGTGTCGGGCGGACGCGGGTGGGGCGGGCGCCCATGGGTACGACCTCATGATCGGTGCCGGGGCGCTCTATCGTAGACGGTTCGAGCGATGACATCGCGCGACCTCCTGCTGGGCGTGGACATCGGCACGTCGAGCACGAAGGGTGTGCTGGTCCGACCGGACGGCACGATCGTGGCGACGACCCAGCGCCCGCATCAGCTGTCGCTGCCCCGCCCCGGATGGGCCGAGCACGACGGCGAGGCGATCTGGTGGGCCGACTTCGTGGCAATCGCCCGCGAGCTCACGACCCACGAGCACCCCGCCGGCGAGGGAGGCCGGATCGCGGCCGTGTGCGTCAGTGGGATCGGCCCGGCCGTCCTGCCCGTCGACGCCGGCGGCCGAGCGCTTCGCCCGGCGATCCTGTACGGCATCGACACGCGGGCGATGGCCGAGGTCGACGACCTCACCGAGCGCTTCGGCAGCGACGCCATCCTGGCCCGCGGCGGGTCGCTCCTGACCTCGCAGGCCGCCGGGCCCAAGCTCGCCTGGATTCGGCGCCACGAGCCGGAGGTGTGGGCCCGGATGCGTCGCTTCCACATGGCGCACTCCCTGGTGATCGAGCGGCTCACGGGCGAGTACGTCCTGGACCATCACTCGGCCAGCCAGTGCGATCCGCTGTACGACATGACGACGGCGGCGTGGGCGACGGACTGGGCATCGGACGTGGCCCCGGGCGTGGAGCTTCCCCGCCTGGCCTGGTCCAGCGAGGTCGCCGGCCGGGTTCACGCGGAGGGCGCCGAGGCGACGGGCATCGCGGAGGGCACGCCGGTAGTCACCGGGACGATCGATGCCTGGGCGGAGGCGCTCAGCGCGGGGGTGCGCGACCCCGGCGACACCATGCTGATGTACGGCACGACGATGTTCATCGTCGAGATCGCCCACGCGTATCGCCCCGACGCGCGCCTGTGGACCACGCAGGGGGTCTTTCCCGGCACGTACACGTATGCCGCCGGCCTCTCCACCTCGGGCGGCCTGACCACCTGGCTCAGCGACATCGTCGGCCGCGACCTGCCGTCGCTCATCGCGGAGGCGGCCGCGACGCCGGCCGGCGCCGACGGCCTCGTCGTGCTGCCCTACTTCGGTGTGGCCCGCTCTCCGATCTTCGACCCCGAGGCCCGCGGGACGATCTTCGGCCTGACCCTGCGCCACGGCCGCGGTCAGCTGTTCCGAGCCCTGCTCGAAGGTTCCGCGTACGAGGTCCGCCATAACCTGGAGGTGATGCAGGCCGCGGGCGCCGCGCCCGAGCAGCTGACCTCCGTCGGCGGCGGGACGAAGAGCGGCCTGTGGACCCAGATCGTGTCGGACGTCACCGGGCTTCGCCAGGTCATTCCGGATGTCACGATCGGGGCCAGCTACGGCGATGCCATGCTCGCCGGTGGGGCTGTCGGGCTGGTCTCGGCCGATGTCCGCTGGAATGCGCCCGCGGAGACGCTCGTGCCCGACGGCCGGGCCCGTGCCCGGTACGACGAGCTCTACCGGATCTACCGATCCCTCTACCCGGCCACGAGCGAGTACGCTCATGCGATCGCCCGGATGCAGGATGACTCGGCGGGCGATCCGCACCGCGGGTAAGCCGCGACGCGCTCCTCGCCCCTCAGTCGAGGTGGAAGATCTCCTCGAGGCGCTGGTGAAACCCCGTCGCCGGATCCGTCAGCGGATCGATGAGCGAGGCCATCTCGGCCTGCCAGCGGTCGTTGACCGGGCTCGCCGCCATCGAGCCGCGGAAGGCGGCGAAGTCGTCCACCACCAGGTAGGCGAACAGGTCCGCGCCGCGGATGAAGATCGAGTAGTCGCGGCATCCGGCCGCCTTCAGCGCATCGAGCATGTCCGTCCACACCGCCGCGTGGCGGCGCCGGTACTCGGCTTCCTGCCCGGGCAGGATGCGCATCGTGAATCCCACGCGTTCCATCGTGGCTCCTCCTGAATCGCAGAGCCCCGGAAGCCACGCTTCCGGGGCTCTGTCCCGTGTTCGAGCGAAGACGGGGTTAGAAGTCGAAGTCGTTGACGTTCGTCGAGTCGAACCGGAAGGCCGGCCCGAGGATGACGATGCTGTCCGGTCCGATCGTGTACGGCTGGTCGTCGTTGAGGCCCGTCACCGTGAAGGTCTCGCCCTCCGCACCGGTGATGTCGCCGTTGACCAGCAGCTCGGCGACCTTGTAGGCAAGGTAGCCGAGGTCCGGAACGCTCCACAGCCCGAAGACCGGCGACGTGCCGTCCGCGACGAATGCCTTCATGTCGTTGGGGAACCCGAGTCCGGTCACCTTGACCGAGTCGGACTTGCCGGCCTGGCTGACGACCTGCGCCGCCGCGAGGATGCCGACCGTGGTCGGCGCGACGATCACCTTGAGGTTCGGGTACTTGGTGAGCAGGGCCTGCGCCTGCGTGGTGCTCTTGGTGGCGTCGTCATCGCCGTAGACGGTGTCGACGAGCTTGAGCCCCGCGTACTTGCTTTCGCCGAGGGTGGTCTTCATGAGGTCGATCCAGGCGTTCTGGTTGGTGGCCGTGGCGGCCGCCGACAGGATCGCGATGTCGCCGGTGCAACTCGGGGCGAGCTCACAGGCCCAATCCGCGAGGTTCACGCCGACGCCGCTGAAGTCGACCTGGTTAACGAAGACGTCGTAGGCGCCGACGGCCGGGCTTGAGTCGAAGCCGACGACCTTGATCCCCGCCGCCATCGCCGCCTTGAGGGCGGGAGCGACCTCATCCTTGCCGTTTGCCGAGATGATGATCGCGCTGACCTTCTGGGTTGTGAGATCGGTAATGAACGGGATCTGCAGATCCGCCCTGGCTTCGTTCGGGCCAACCTGGATGACCGTGCCGCCGGATTCTCCGGCCGCCTTGTCCATCCCGGTCTTGGCCGCCGCGAAGTACTGGTTGACGATGTCCTTCGGCAGATAGCCGACGGTCAGGCCGGCTGCGCCTGTCGGAGCCGGCGTGTCGCCGGGAGCCGGAGTGGTGCCGGCCGTCGACGGAGCCGGCGTGGCCCCGCCGGAGCAGGCAGCGAACGCGATCGCCGCGACGCTTGCGAGGGCGATCGATCGCCCTAGTGACGTGAGTTTCAAAGCTGTTCCTCCTGATTCGATGACGACGTTGCCTCACCCTGAACGACCGAGACGCCCGGCGGAGGCCGGCCACCACGGACTCGATCGATGGCCGATTTGGCCTGGTGAGCGAAAGTGGGGATGGCGACCGAGAGGATCAGGAGCAGCCCGAGGGCGATGCTCTGGACCTCGACCGTCACGCTGGCAAGACGGAGGGCGTTCTGCATGACCGCCACCGCAAGGACCCCGAGAACGACTCCCGGGATGGTGCCCGACCCGCCGAAGATGTTGACGCCACCGAGCAGGACCACGGTCACGACGGTGAGTGTCATGCCCGCACCGGCATCGGCGCGCGCACTCGACAGGCGCGAGGTCAGGATGATACCCGCGATCGCCGCGATCAGCCCGGACAGGACGAACAGGCTGACCTTGACGCGCGTGACGCGCACGCCGGAGAAGCGTGCCGCGCCCGCGTTCTTGCCGATCGCATAGATCTGGCGACCCATCCAGGTCCTGTGAAGAACGATGCCCAGCAGCAGGGCCAGGGCGAGGAAGATGACGAACGGCCACGGGATCATGGTCCCCGGCACGTGCCCGAAGCCCAGCTCGGTGAAGGCGGGCGGGAAGTCGCTGACGCCGCGCGGCCCGAGGACGATCAGTGCCAGGCCGCGGAAGAGCGCCAGGGTGCCCAGGGTCACGACCAGTGACGGCAGGCCTCCGCGAGCGACAAGCAGGCCGTTCATGAGGCCGCCGAGCACGCCCACGACGAGGACCACGGGGATCGCGATCCACAGCGGCACGCCGGCTGCCCACAGGAACCCGAGGATCGCGCTGGCCAGGCCGGCCATGGACTCGACCGACAGGTCGATCTCGCCGGCGATGATGATCAGGGTCATCGCCAGCGCCATGATCGCGACTTCCATCAGGGCGGCGATGAGGTTCGAGAAGTTGCCGACCGTCAGGAAGAACGGCGACAGGCTGTTGCCCAGCACGATGAGCCCGAGCAGCGCGACGAGGAGCAGGGCCTCCCAGCGCGCGAGGAGGCGCGTCCACGGTCGCAGGCCGGCGGCGGGAGTCACGGCGGCGCTCATCGAAGCCCCCGCCGGACGGTCGCCCGCTGGACGCGGCGCAGGATGAGCGCGTCCGCGCTGATGGCGACGAGGATGACCACGCCGTAGATGGCCTGGAGCCAGAACTGCGACAGGCCGACCAGGATGAGCGCGTTGGCGATGAAGCCGAGGAACAGGGCGCCCAGTGCGGCACCGGCCAGCGACCCGGACCCGCCGAAGATGTTCACGCCCCCGACGACCACCGCCGCAACGACCGCCAGCACCACGCCCGTCCCCGAGGTCCCGTTGATGGTCCCGAACTGCATGACCCACATGACGCCGGCGACGCCGGCCAGCAGGCCGCACGCCGCGAACGCGACGAACACCACGAGGCGAGACGGGATGCCGAGGATG
>JANNUK010000484.1:0-2161 GCA_031395155.1 Chloroflexota bacterium
CGTAATAGCGCAGGAGATCGGCCGATTCCTCGACCTCGCCGAGGGCCTCGATCCGATTCTTGCCGACCTCGATGGCCATGAGCGCCGAGTACTCCATCAGCCGCTCGCTGATGAGATCGCCGGCACGGACGAGGATCGCCAGGCGTTCGCGCCACGGGGTCGCGGCCCAGGCCGGCTGGGCGGCGCGGGCGGCCGCGATCGCGTCGACGACATCGCGCTGGGTGCCGAGCGCGAACGTCCCGAGGACCATGTCCCGATCGATCGGCGAGCGGACCTCGAACGTCCCGTCGCCGTCGCGCCACTCCCCGTTGACGTAGTTGCGGTGGTGGCCTCCGAGCGCCGCGCGCGCGCCGAGGACCCCCTCCTCGTACATCCGGTGGAGTTCTTCGTTGTCCGCCCGCAGCGTGGCGTAGGTGATCTTGATCCGGGGGGTCGATTCGGTCGTCATCGGGTCGGGCTCCTGTCGGGTTCGAAGCGCACGGCACCACCAGGGGCGTGGGTCAGATCCCTAGTCTAGCGCGGCCACGACGTCGCTCAGCGAGGCGGCAACCCCGTCGGGTCGACCGCCCCCGCGGCGCTGCGCGGCGGCCCGTTCGAGCTCGGACCGACCGTGCTTGCCGGACATCACGAAGATCCCGCGGAGTCCGACCCGCTGCGACCCGAAGACGTCAGTCCACAGGTCGTCGCCGACCATCGCGAGCTCCCGGCGTGTCGCACGGCGGCCGCCGTCGCGCTCCGCCGCCTGCGTCGCGACCTCGGCCGCGGCGATCCGGAAGAACTCGGGTGCGGGCTTGCCGAGGATCCGGGCGCGCACCCCGGCCGAATACTCCAGCCCGGTCACGATCGCGCCGGAGTCGATGGTCGGACCTCCGGCCGTCAGCCACCATCGGTTGCGATGCATCCCGATGAGCTCCGCGCCGGCCTGGATCAGGCGGAACGCGTGATTCAGGTTGTCGTACGTGACCTCCTCGGGCGAGTCGCCGATGACGACGGCCCCCGCCCGCGAGTCTGGCGCTCCCGCCTCCTCCGTCGTGAGGAGGCGCTGGCCGGCGAACTCGCCCTTCGCGTCGTCCGAGGCCATGACGAACAGTGGCTGCCCGGGGTAGTGGGCGGCGGTGTACGCGGCCGAGACCGACAGGGCGGACTGGTAGCGCTCGGCGGGGATCGGGACGCCGGCCTTCGCGCTCCAGCGCGCAAGGCGGGCCCGGCTGACCATCGAGCTGTTCGTGACGATCCGGTACGGGATCCCGCGCCGCTCGAGCTCGCCGATCGCCTCGCCCGCACCGGGGATGAGCGCGCCCTTCAGGACCAGCACCCCGTCCATGTCGAGCAGCAGCCCGCGCACGCCATGGAGAGCGGCTCTGAGCTTGTCGTCGCGGGACCGGGTCATGGTCCGAGGGTATCGGACGTCTTGCGGGCAAGGACGGCGGCCCGTGCACGATTGCAACCAATCGGCCGGTTCGACGTGGCGAGGCTCGGCTATGCTCGGGTCGATCAAGGGACCGGCATCAAGCTTGGGTACCGCGCGACGGAGGACCGGGATGGGATTGCTCGATGGGAAGAAGGCCCTCATCTTCGGCGTTGCCAACGACCACTCGATCGCCTGGGGGATCGCCCGCGCGCTCCACGAGCAGGGTGCGGTCGTCGGCTTCTCGTCCGTCGAGAGCCTCCTCGAGCGTCGGGTCCGGCCGCTGGCCGAGTCGATCGGTTCGACGTTCGTCGAGCCGTGTGATGTCCAGTCCGACGAGCAGATCGCCGCGGTCATGGCGAAGTGGCAGGCGGTGCACGGGCAGATCGACATCCTCATCCACGCTCTGGCGTTCGCCCGGAAAGAGGACCTCGAGGGGGCGTTCGTGGATACCTCGCGCGAAGGCTTCGGTCTGGCCCTCGACGTCTCGGCCTACTCGCTTGTCGCGCTCGCCCGCGCCGCGCGCCCGCAGTTCGTGCCGGGCTCGTCCGTTCTGACCCTGACCTACTACGGCGCTGAGAAGGTCGTCGCCCACTACAACGTGATGGGCGTGCCAAGGCCGCCCTCGAAGCGTCGGTGCGGTATCTCGCTGCAGACCTCGGGCCGGAGGGGGTGCGGGTCAATGCGATCTCCGCGGGACCCGTCCGAACGCTCGCCGCCGCCGGGATCGCCGGCTTCAAGAAGCTGTACGGA
>JANNUK010000547.1:0-10501 GCA_031395155.1 Chloroflexota bacterium
GCTCGTCGAATACGAGGTACGGAGCGCCGGGCACGCCGCCTATGCCATCCGCCAGCGGGTCGTCGAGGGTGGTCCCGCGTGCGCCCAGGTTGCGGCCATCGGCCTCGCCCTGTCCGCCCACGGCGTCCGGGAGGCATCTCCTGCCGTGCTCCGGGCGACGCTCAAGGCCGCCGCGTCTGCCGTCAAGGTCAGCCGCCCTCCGCTCCGCTCCGTGACCTGGGCGGTCGACCGGATGATGGACCGCTTCGAGGGGCTGGCGGCCGGCGGTGCCGACGGGGTGGTCGTCGCCGCCGCGCTGCGCGACGAAGCAGATCGGATCGTGGCCGAATCGACCGTCGACAACGGACGGATCGCCGAGGCGGCGGCCGCCGCTCTGCCGGACACCGACGATCGGCCGCTGCGCGTCCTTACCCACAGCACGAGCGGGGCGCTCGCCGGCGGCCAGTTCGGAACGGCGGTCGGAGCGCTCCAGTCCCTGCATCATGCCGGGCGGTCGCTCCATGTCTGGGTGGCGGAGTCGCGTCCGTTGCTGACCGGCTCGCGCGTCACGGCCTGGGAGCTCGCCCAGGCGGGCGTGCCGCATACCGTCGTGATCGACGCCGCGGCGGGCCACCTGATCGCCAGCGGTGACGTTGATGCGGTGATCGTGGGCGCGGACCGGATCGCGGCCAACGGCGATGCGGTCGCCTCGATCGGCACGTACCTGCTGGCCGCCGTGGCGAGCCGCCACGGGGTCCCCTTCCTGGTGTGTGCCCCATTGAGTGCCCTGGACGCGGCCGCGCCAACAGGGTCCACGATCACGCTGGAGTCGCGGCCCGAGCGCGAGTTGGTCGCGCCGAATCTCCGACCGGCTCCGGCGACCATGCCGCTGGCCACCGCCGTCAGCAATCCGGCGTTCGACATCACCCCGACCGATCTCATCGGCGCCCTCATCACCGAGGAGGGCGCGCTCGGCCTTCCGCGCGGTGCGGCGTTGATCGCCGCGACAGAAGCGCGCGCCCGGCGCTGGGCGGAGGCGGACGCAAGGGCCGGCGACCATGCCGCCAGCGTCGCCGCGGACGTCGCCTGATGGCGACGGTCGCCGTCGGTCGCCGGGAGCGTCCCCTCGCTGTTCGCCAGACCGCCGATCGCGGCCTCCTTCGCTCATTTCTCGAGCGCGAGCGACTGTTCGCGGCCTACGCGATCTGCGACCTCGAGGATCGCGAGTTTCCGCGCACGCGATGGGGCATGGCGTTCGACGGCGATCGACCCATCGCGGTCGGCCTGGAGTACTCGGGGCTGACGCCCCAGCCGCTGTTCCTGATGGGCAGCCCCCCGGGTATCGAGGCGATCCTGCGCGAGGTGCTTCGCCCGCGGGCGGCCTTTACGGCGGTCATGCCCGAGCATCTCGGTGCGCTCTCGTCGGTGTACCGGGTGGACCCCGGACCGCAGATGGTCCGCATGTGGGTCGACGACACGCGGTTCCTGCCGATCCGCGCCGACGTCGAGCGCCTCGGGCCGGGCCACGTGGGCGAACTCAATCGCCTCTACCACCTGGGGTTCGCGTCGTGGCTGCCCGGGTCGTCGATCGTCGACGGCGTCTACTATGGCATCCGCATCGGCGGGCGCCTCGTGTCGGCGGCCGGGACGCATGTGCTCAGCCCCGCCGCCCGACTCGGCGTCGTGGGCAACGTCTTCACGCATGTCGATCATCGGGGCCGCGGGTACGCAGCCGCGGTGACGGCGGCCGTGACGGCCGAACTGCTGCTCAGCTGCGACCAGGTCGTCCTGAACGTCCGGTCGGACAATCCGCCGGCGCTCCAGGCCTACCGCCGGATTGGCTACGCGGAGCACGTCCGTTTCGAGGAGCGGTTGATCCATCGCATCGGCCCGCCGTGGGCTGGCCTCACTCGACCCTTACGCCGCTTGTTCCGGGCCACCAAGGAGAATGACCTGTCATGACCGCCACCGATACGCTGCCCGCCCACGACGTGACCGATCTCGGCCTGGCGGCCGAGGGCGTGCGCAGGATCGAGTGGGCCGAGCGGGAGATGCCCGTCCTGCGCCTCATCCGCGAACGCTTCGAGCGCGAGCGACCGCTCGCGGGGTTGCGCATCGGGGCGTGCCTGCACGTCACGACCGAGACCGCGAACCTCATGCGCACGCTGAAAGCCGGTGGTGCCGAGGTCGTCCTCGCCGCTTCGAACCCGCTATCGACGAAGGACGACGTCGCGGCGGCCCTCGTCACCGAGTACGGGATCGGCGTATTCGCCCGTCGGGGCGAGGATCGCGACACGTACTATGCGCACCTCAACGCGGTCGCCGACGGCCATCCCCAGATCACGATGGACGACGGCTGCGACCTCGTGTCGTTGCTGCACCAGGAGCGCCCCGGACAGGTGGCCGAGGTCCTGGCCGGCACCGAGGAGACGACCACCGGCGTCATCCGTCTGCGGGCCATGGCCGCCGACAACGCCCTGAGATTCCCCGTGGTCGCCGTCAACGAGGCCCAGACCAAGCACCTCTTCGACAACCGCTACGGGACCGGCCAGTCCACGCTGGACGGGATCCTCCGAGCGACCAACCTGCTCATCGCCGGGCGCAAGGTGGTGGTCGCCGGCTACGGCTGGGTGGGCAAGGGCATTGCTTCTCGGATGCACGGCCACGGTGCCCATCTCGCGATCATCGAGGTCGATCCCGTGCGCGCGCTCGAGGCCCTCATGGACGGGTTCCAGGTGATGACCGCGGCGCAGGCGGCGCCGTGGGGCGAGCTGTTCATCACCGCGACGGGCAACATCAACGTGTTCCGGCGCGAGCACTTCGAGGCGATGCACGACGGTGCCGTCATGGCCAACTCGGGGCACTTCGATGCCGAGCTGGACCTGGCCGCGCTGCGTGACATGGCCGAGGGCCACGTTCGCGAGGTGCGCGAGAACGTCCAGGAATTCGACATCGGCGGCAAGCGCCTCAACCTCGTGGCCGAGGGACGGCTCGTCAACCTGGGCGCCGCAGAGGGCCATCCCGCGGCGGTGATGGACATGAGCTTCGCCAACCAGGCGCTCTCGGCGGAGTACGTCGCGAAGCACCACGGCGAGCTGGAGGCCACTGTCTACGTGGTGCCGGAGGCCATCGATGCCGAAGTGGCCCGGCTCAAACTGGCCGCGCGAGGGATCGTCATCGATCCGATGACGCCCGAGCAGATTGCCTACATGTCATCGTGGCAGCACGGCACCTGATCGCCTGATGCCCTCGCCCGGGACTCGACCCTACGGTGCCTGGGCGTCGCCGTTCCCGATTCCGCTGCTCGTCGAGGGCGTCCGCGGACTCAGTGGCGTGGGTGCGGCCGACGGTCGGCGCTGGTGGCTCGAGTCCCGCCCAGATGAGGGCGGCATCCAGGTGCTGGTTCGCCGCGAGCCGGACGGGTCCCTGACCCGGCTCACGCCCGAGGGGTTCAACGTTCGGAGCCGCGTCCACGAGTACGGCGGGGGCGCGGCCCTCGTCGCCGCTGACGTCATCGTGGTCTCGGACTTCTCGACCGGGCGCCTCCACCGGGTCATGACGCCGGGCGTCACGGCCCCGATCACCCCGGATCGGGCGTGGCGGTATGCGGATCCGATCCTCGATCAAGGCCGAGGCCGGCTGATCGCCGTCCGCGAGGATCACGAGCCCGAGACGGTAGCCGCGCACGGCGAATGGGCCAACGACCTCGTGGCGATCGACCTCGCGACCGGGGTCGTGACGGCCCTGACCGGCGGGCGCGATTTCTACGCCGCGCCGCGCCTCTCGCCCGACGGATCGACCCTGGCGTGGCTGGAATGGTCGCACCCGAACATGCCGTGGGACGGCACGGAGCTGCGCGTCGCCGGCGTGACCTCTGACGGCAGCCTCGGCCCCGCCACGGTGGTCGCCGGCTCGCTCGAGGACTGGATCAGCCAGCCGGCGTGGTCGCCCGACGGCGCCCTGCACTATGTCGCGGAGCCGGACGGCTGGATGAACCTCTTCCGCCGGCACCCCGATCGGGCCGGCGAGTCGCTGGCCGCGATGGAGGCCGAATTCAGCGGTCCGGACTGGAACTTCGGCCAATCGACCTACGGGTTTCTCCCGGACGGATCCATCGTCGCGGTCGCCCACGCCGCGGGCCGTGACCGGCTCTTCCGGATCGGACCTGCCACCGGCGCCAGCGCAGCCCTCGACGGTCCGTTCTCGGTCATCGACGCGCTGGCCGTCGACGGCTGGACGGTCGTCTTCCGGGCGGCCTCGCCGACGGAGGTCATCTCGATCGTGGAGCTCGACGTGCCGTCCGGGAGCACTACCGTGCTCCGGCGGGCGACCGATCGGTCGGTCGATCCCGCGGATGTCGCGGCACCGAGGCTCATCGAGTTCCCGACGACCGGCGAGCGAACGGCCTACGGGATCCACTACGCCCCGACAAGTGCGCGCTTCGGCGCCCCCGATGACGAACGGCCTCCGCTCATCGTGACCAGTCACGGCGGGCCGACCTCGAACGCGTACGTGGGGTTGTCGCTCGCCGTGCAGATGCTCACGAGCCGGGGTTTGGCCGTACTCGACGTCGACTATGGCGGGAGCACCGGCTACGGCAAGGCGTATCGACAGCGTCTGGACGGGGAGTGGGGCGTCGTCGATCTCGACGACTGCGTGAACGGTGCCCGCTGGCTGGCCGAGGAGGGGCTCGTGGACGGCGGGCGGATGGCTATCCGGGGAGGCAGCGCGAGTGGGTACACAACGCTGTGCGCGATCACCTTCCGCGACGTGTTCCAGGCGGGCGTCAGCTACTTCGGGATCGGCAATCTCGAGTCGTTCGTGGGTGACACGCACAAGTTCGAGTCGCGCTACACCGAGCGACTCATCGGTCCCTACCCGGCGCGAAAGGATCTCTACCGCGAGCGGTCGCCGGTCCACTTCGCCGATCGGATCCGTGTCCCCGTCCTCATCCTGCAGGGCCTCGACGACCGGGTGGTGCCGCCGTCCGAGGCAGAGGGTATCGTGGACGCCCTCTTGGAACAGCGCGTCCCGCACGCGTACATCGCCTTTGAAGGCGAGGATCACGGCTTCCGCCAGGCCTCATCGATCGTGCGTTCCTTCGAGGCCGAGCTGTCGTTCTACGGCCAGGTCTTCGGATTCGAACCCGCCGATGCGATTACGCCGCTCGAACACGTGCGCTTCGATGGGTCGACCGACTGACCACCGACCGCGCGGTGGCGGGCACTCAACCGGCCGCGAGGATCGCGTGAATCGCTTCGATGCCGCGCCAGACATCCTCGAACGCGGTCGTCAGCGGCGATAGCCCCAGGCGGAGCGAGTCCGGCTCACGGAAGTCGGCGATGACGCCGGCCGCGGCGAGGTCGCCGCGCAGAGCGCGGGCTCGGGCGTGGCGAATCGAGACGTGGCCGCCGCGCTGCTCCGGGTCGCGCGGGCTGCCCAGCGAGCAGCCCAGCTCCGCCAGCCGGTGGTCGTGCAATTCCACGGCGAACGAGGTGAGGGCGATGCTCTTCGCGCGGATCTGATCGAGACCCGCCGCGGCCACCAGGCGGACGCCCTCCTCGATCGCGACGAGCCCGTGGATCGCGGGCGTCCCGGCAAGCCAGCCGCCCATTCCGGCTTCCGGCTCCCAGCCCTGCCCCATCGAGAACAGATCGCGCCGGCCGAACCAGCCCTGGATCGGCGTGCGGAGCTGGTCCTGGAGATCGTGCCGCACGTACTGGAATGCAGGTGAACCGGGCCCCGCGTTGAGGTACTTGTAGGTGCAGCCGACGGCCAGGTCGGCACCGATCCCCGCCAGGTCGACGGCGACGACCCCGGCCGAATGGCTGAGGTCCCACAGGGTCAGGGCGCCGGCCGCATGGGCCCGCTCGGAGATCGCGGCGAGGTCGGTGATCGCCGCCGATCGGTAGTTGACGTGGCTCAGGCTGACGAGCGCCACGTCGTCGTCGAGCACGGCGGCCACGTCTTCGGCCGACGGACCGGCGATGGGATCGGGGTCAAGCCACTGGATTGCGAGGCCGCGAGCGCGGGCGAGCCCCTCCAGGACGTATCGATCGGTTGGAAAGTTCGCCCGATCGGTCACGATCACGCGGCGCCCCGGACGGGCGTCCAGGGCGGCAGCCGCGAGACGGTAGAAATTGACGGTCGTCGAATCGGCCAGCGCGACTTCGCCTTCCGCCGCGCCGAGGACGTCGCGAGCAAGCGCGTCGCCGACGCGTCCGGGGAGCTCGACCCAGTGGTCCCACGCCCCGCTGAGTTCACCCGCCCACTCGTTCTCGACCACCGACCGAAGGCGGTCCCTGGTTGCCATGGGCAGGCGCCCCAGGGAGTTGCCGTCGAGGTAGACGAGGTTGGGATCGTGCACGACGAAGCGGTCGCGGAAGGAGCGCAGCGAGTCGGCAGCGTCCAGGGCGCGGGCGTGGTCGAGTGCCTCGGCAGCGGCCCGTGCGGGGTGGGTCATCGGCCGGAGCATAGCCCCTTGGAGGTGGCGCGAACCATCGTGGTACCCTCGGCCCGCCGACCGCAGAGGAGCCCAATGAGCATCGTCGACGCCAGTCAATACCTGTTCACGTCCGAGTCGGTGACCGAGGGTCACCCGGACAAGATGTGCGACCAGATCAGTGACGCCATCCTGGACGCGATCATCGCCGAGGACCCGGACGCGCGGGTCGCCTGCGAGACGGCCACCACGACCGGTCTGGTGATGGTCCTGGGCGAGATCACGACGTCGACCTACATCGATTTCCAGGCGGTCGTTCGCGATACCGTTCGCGACATCGGCTACACCCGCGCGGATTACGGCTTTGATTACCTGACCTGCGGGACGCTCGTCTCGGTCAAGGAGCAGTCCGCCGACATCGCCCAGGGCGTCGACGCGGCCCTCGAGGTCAGAGAGGACAAGGCGCCGTCCCACGAACTGGGCGCCGGCGACCAGGGGATGATGTTCGGGTTCGCCTGCCGCGAGACACCGGAGCTCATGCCGCTCCCGATCGCGCTTGCCCACAGGATGGCCCGCCGACTCGCGGAGGCCCGCAAGTCGGGGCAACTGCCGTACCTCCGCCCGGACGGCAAGACGCAGGTCACGGTCGAGTACAACTACGGCGTCCCCGTGCGCGTCCGGACGGTGGTCGTTTCGGCGCAGCACGACCCCGACGTCCGCTCGGAGCGGCTTCGCCAGGACATCGTCGACGCCGTGATCCGGCCGACCATCCCGGCGGAGTTGCGCGAGTCGGACCCGGTGATGCACGTCAACCCGACCGGGCGCTTCGTGACCGGTGGTCCGATGGGCGACGCCGGCCTGACCGGCCGCAAGATCATCGTCGACTCGTACGGGGGCATGGCCCGCCATGGCGGTGGCGCGTTCTCGGGCAAGGACCCGACCAAGGTGGATCGTTCGGCGGCCTACGCCGCACGCTGGGTCGCCAAGAACATCGTGGCCGCCGGGATCGCCGATCGGTTCGAGCTGGAGCTGGCCTACGGGATCGGGATCGCGCGGCCGCTGTCGCTGTCGGTCGAATCGTTCGGGACGGGCCGGATTCCCGACGAGGCAATCCAGGCGCTGATCGAGCGCCACTTCGACCTGCGGCCGGCCTCGATCATCGATGGCCTCCAGCTGCGCCGACCGATCTACCGCCAGACCGCGGCCTATGGCCATTTCGGTCGGCCGGAGCTTGATCTCCCCTGGGAGCGGACCGACAAAGCCGCCCTCCTTGCATCGGAAGCCGGGTTGCCCGAGCCCGAGGCGGTAGCCGCGGCGGGTTGAACCCGACCTCGGCCAACGCCGCCGGGAGCGTTCGCCCGCCACGCACCCGACCTTTGCCGGGCCCCTGGGTACCAATGGCGACGTTCACGGCAACACCAGTGCCATCACAATCGGCTCAACACCCGCTCCGGTCGGGCACGATCAGGTGAAGGAGGCCAACGCGATGGCCCACTGGACTCGAACGTCACGCCGCCTTGCTGCTCTCGTTGCCAGCGCCTGCCTCGTTGCCCTGGCGCTCGGGACCGCACTGGCCGGCGGTGCGCCCGTCGGCGGCGAGCCGGTTTCCTCGAACGGTCATCATCAGGCGTTGGTCCTCGCGAACACGTTCGGCTCCGATCCGGGCGAATGGTCCGAGCTCCCGGGCCAGATCGACGACGATGACCCTTCGGACGATGATCCTGCCGAAGACGCGGACGACGCCACGGATGACGGCGCGATCGACGCGGACACTGCCGAGGACGCCACGGAGTCCAACGAGGACGACGCAGACGAGGACGCGGCCGCCGGCGCCACTGAGGCGGACGACGACGAAACCGACGACGAAACCGACGACGACGAAGACGAGGACAAGGACGAAGACGAGGGCGAAGAATCGGACGAGCACGAAGACTCGGACGATCATGACGCGGAAGAGAACGACGCCGACGACTGATCGAGTGCCGGTCAGCCGCCCCGCCCTCGGGCGAACGGCAGGTCAGGCCAGGGCGACGAGCCCCGCCTCGACGGCTTGCTGATCCTGAGCCGCATCGCCGCCGCTCACGCCCACGGCCCCGATCAGGACCCCGTCGCGTTCCAGGGGCATTCCGCCCGCGAACACGATCGTTCGGCCGCCGGCCACGCTGTCGTAGCCGTAGAACTCGGTGCCGGGCTGGACGATCGGCGCCAGATCCCGCGTCGGCATCCGGTTCACGAGCGCGGTGAACGCCTTGTCTCGAGCCAGGGTGATGCCGACGAGATCGGCCCCATCCATCCGCTCGAACGCGACGAGCTGATCGCCAGAATCGACGACGGCACAGCTCATTGCGACGCCCATCGCTCGCGCCTCGCGTTGGACCGCTTCGACGACGGCGCGTGCGGCCGCAAGTGTCAGACCCGCCGCCTGTGAGGCGGTGGGTCCCCGCCACGCGTCCACGTTGTCGAGCGGGTGTCGATCGGTCATGTCTCGTCCCTCCGTTCGCTCAGGTCGGGCGCGCCGGGCCCGGTGCGCGTGGCGGCCCTGGGCGCGCCGTCTGGCGGCGGTAGATCAGCGACACAATCAGCAGGAGCGACAGCGTGACGAGGAGGATGACCGTCGCGATGGCGTTGATCTCGGGTCGGATGCCGCGCCGGATCGAGCTGAAGATGAGCATCGGCAGCGTGGGTTGCCCTGGCCCGGCCACGAATGACGCGATGATGTAATCGTCGAAGCTGAACGTGAACGACAGGAGGCCACCGGCGAGGATCGCCGGCGAAAGCTGTGGGAGCGTGACCTGGCGCAGCGTTCGCCAGGGCGTCGCATACAGGTCGGCCGACGCCTCAACGAGCGTGCGGTCCATGCCCGACAGGCGAGCGCGCACGAGCACGATGACGATCGCCATCGTGAACACGACATGTGCAGCGACGATCGAGTGCAGGCCCTGGCCGACCTCGAGGGCCTTGCCCGGCAGTTCGAGCTGGAGCCACAGGTAAGCCAGCCACGGGTTCAGCCAGCCCCACACGTTCACGAAGAAGATGAGCGTGGCGATCCCGATGACGATGCCCGGGATGACGATCGCGGTATAGACCAGGACATCGAAGACGGTCCGGATGGCCCGGGGGGCGCGCTGCAGGGCGAGCGCGGCGATCGTGCCGAGCGTCGTGGCGATCAGCGCCGTGGAGAGGGCGACGATCACGCTGTTCTGGAGCGCCCGGACGACGAAGACGTTCGAGAGTGCGATCCCGTACCAGCGCGTCGACAGACCGCGCAGTTCACCGGCACGCTCTCCGGCGTTGAAGCTGAAGACGACCACCAGGACGATGGGGAGGTACAGGAACACGAAGAGGAGCGCCGAGTGGCCGCGCAGGAGGCGGTCCACCCAGCGACCGGCGCGATCGATCGCGATTCGTCGCGCGGGGCTCGTCACAGGAGGGATACCTGCCGCTCGGCCCGCCCGCGCGTGCCGACCCACAGGTAGACGGCGACGGCGATGAGGACGAGGACGATGAGCCCGATCGCGGCGGACGAGCCGAACGGCCAGTTCCGCGACTGGAGGAACATGTCGACGAGCGCGTTGCCGACGAGGAAGACCTTCCCGCCACCGAGCAGGGCCGGGATGAGGTACTCGCCCATGATCGGGATGAAGACGAGAAGGACACCCGAGAGCGCCCCCGCGGCGGTGAGCGGCAGCGTCACCTGCCGGAACGTCGCCAGCCGGCCGGCACCGAGGTCCTTCGACGCCTCGATCAGCCGCTTGTCGAGGCGCTCGAGCGTCACGAAGAGCGGGAACACCATCAGCGGCAGGTAGTTGTAGACGATCCCGATGAGCACGGCCACGGGCGTGTTGAGCAGGACGACCTCACCGAACCCGACGGAACCAAGGATCGCCGGGATACCGGTGGCCCCGAGGATCGTCAGCCAGGCGTACGTCCGGATGAGGAAGCTCGTCCAGAACGGCAACACGATGAAGATCAGGAGGAGCGTCCGCTTCGGCCCGGCGCGCGTCGCCAGGTAATAGGCGAGTGGATACGCGGTGAGGAGGCAGAGCACCGTGCCGGCGCTCGCCAGCGCGAGCGTATTGA
>JANNUK010000553.1:0-4188 GCA_031395155.1 Chloroflexota bacterium
TCCCCGTCCAGGACCGCGGACCTCGCCGCAACGCGTACCGCAAGACCGGCCAGCTCGGGAAAGGCGGCGGTGCGATTGATGCCGTCGAGATCGACGATCCGAACGCCGCCGCCGCCCTGGGTTGCCGCCGGCCCCATGAACACGAGCGCGCGAAGCCCGCCCCACGACGGCTCGAACAAGTGCTGAGCGGAGTCGAACGGCTCGGCCAGTGGGCGCGGGAGCATCGGCCGCAGCCCCTCGGGGAGGTTCGGCAGGTCCGTTTCCAGCCGCAGGGTGAGCTGGTCGGTCATCGCGGCTCGATGGTAGCCGCTAGACTCTGCCGCGTCGCCTGCGGCCCGCTCCGAGGGCCCAGCATGAAGCGGCGGCGCCACCGCCCCGACACGACGGAGACCCACGTGCCCGACAAGCCCGCCGCCCGCGCGACCCGCGCCTCGCGCACGCGTCGCCCGCCCTCCCCGGAAGACCTCTATCGGCTCCGCGTGCCAACGGACCCGCGGCTCTCGCCGGATGGTGCCTTCGTCGCCCTCACCGTGCAGACCACGGCGCCGACCTATGACGGCTACCGCCACTCGATCTGGCTGGTCCCCACGGACGGCTCGCGCGATGCCCGTCAGGTCACGCTCGGCGCCAGGCACGACACGCATCCCCGCTTCTCGCCCGACGGCAAGACCCTTGCCTTCCTCTCCGACCGCCGGATGCTCGTCGAAGAGGAGCCGAAGGCACCAAAGGACCCGAAGGACCGCGAGGACGGCGTCCAGGTCCACACCCTGTCTGAGAACGGCGGCGAGGCGAGCAGGCTGACCGACCTACCCAGAGGTGCGGATGCCTTTGTCTGGTCACCCGATGGGACGCAACTCGCCGTCCTCTCCTCGTCTCGCGGCGCGACCCGCAAGGACGACGACCGCCTCCGAGGAAAGACCAAGCCGCCCAAACCGGGCACGCCGCCGGTCAGCGACTACCGCTATTTCGATCGCCTCGGGTATCAATACAACGGCGCCGGTTTCATCACCGGCCACGAGTCGCGGCTGTGGATGGTGGACGCCGCCACCGGCGAGGCCAGGCTCCTGGCCGAGGTCCCCGGCGGCGTCCAGGAGCCGGCATGGTCTCCGGATGGGCGACGGATCGCCGTCACGGTCCGGCGGCGACCGAATCGCGATCTTGTCTGGCGGTCCGACATCGAGGTCGTGGACGTCAGGACCGGCACCCGCAAGGCCATCACGCGCGGACCCGACTCGCTCTTCTGGCTGCCGACCTGGCTGCCCGACGGTCGGACCATCGCCACCCTGGGCGGTCGCTTCCCCGCGAACGCCTACCGCAATGACATCTGGCTCTTCGCCGCCGACGGCCGGGACGCCAGACCCGACGGTGGCCGCAACCTGTCGGGCGAGCACGACCTGATGCCGGCATCCGGGATGAACAGCGACGTCACGGCGGGGGAGAGCGCGGCCCTTCTGCCGTCCAGGGACGGTGCCTGGATCACGTTCACCGCCCCGATCCGCGGTTCGTACGAGCTGTGGCGGATCGCCACCGCCGATGGGCGCGTCGAGCGCCTGACGGAGAACCGGCACTACCTCTCGTCGTTCGACCAGGTCGAGGTCACCGTTCGGGGTCGCACCCGTGCGCGGATCGCCGTCGTTCGATGCACCGCGACGAGCGCCCCCGAGGTCCACGTGCTCGACGCCGGCGCGCCGGGCTCCGTACTTCGTCCGGTCAGCCACCTCAACGACGAACTCATCGGCGAGATCGAACTTCGCGAGCCCATCGAGCGCTGGACGACGGTCGACGGCCGCGAGATCCAGGGTTGGCTCATCCCCGCGGGACGCGGGCGGCAGCCCACGGTCACCCAGATCCACGGCGGCCCGCACACGCTCTACGGCTGGTCGCCGATCTGGGAGTTCCAGGTCCTGGCCGGCCATGGGATGTCGGTCCATTACACGAACCCGCGTGGCTCCGAGGGCTACGGGATAGCCTTCAACGAGGCGAACCTGCGCGACTGGGGTCCCGGGCCCATGGCCGACGTCCTCGGCAGCCTCGATGGCCTGGTCAGCGACCGCCTCGCCGACCCGGAACGACTCGGGGTGACCGGCGGTTCGTACGGTGGGTACCTGACGACCTGGATCGTCGGCCACGACCAGCGCTTCCGCGCCGCGATGACCTGCCGTTCCGTCGGTGACATGGCGACGCTGTTCCTCACCGGCGACATCAGCGGCGGCGAGTGGGCGAAGATCGAATTCGGTCGAACACCCTGGGAAGATTCGTCGTACTTCCGCGAGATCTCGCCGCTCCACTACGCGCCAAACATCCGCACGCCGCTGCTCATCCAGCACTCCGAGAAGGACATCCGGACGACGATCGCCCAGGCTGAGGCGCTGTTCACCGTCCTGCGCTCGCTGCGTCGACCGGTCCGCCTCCTGCGCGTTCCCGACGAGACCCACGAACTGACCCGATCCGGCACCCCGTTCCGCCGCGTCGAGAACATCGTCCAGGTGCGCGCCTGGTTCGAGCACTTCCTGCTGAAGGGCGGCCGCCGACTGCCGCCGCTCCCGAAGGTGCGCGCCGGCCGGTGACGCCCCGAGCTGATCGTGTCGGGCAACCGAACCGGCAGCTTCCCCCATCTCGAGATGCACGAGGTGAGGCGTACTGGCATATCAATGTGACGCTGTCGGGTGATGAAGCCGATCGCCCATGGGGCCACCCGAAGATGTGCCCGAACGGCGCTGACATGTCTCCTCGCGGTCGGTATTCTCCCCATTAGTTAAATAACCACATGGGTAACTACTCGATGCCTGCCGATCCCCTCAGCGCCACGTTCGCCGCCCTTGCCGATCCGACCCGACGGGCCATCCTGGCTCGCCTGGCCACCGGAGAGGCCACGGTGTCCGACCTGGCCGCGCCGTTCGACATGAGCCTGCCAGGCGTGTCGAAGCACCTCAGGGTGCTGCGCGAAGCGGGGCTCGTCACGCAGGGGAGGGATGCCCAGTGGCGGCCGTGCCGCCTGGAGCCGGCGCGGCTCAAGGACGTCTCGGCATGGGTCGAGGAGTACCGCGCCCTCTGGGAGGCGCGGCTCGACCGGCTCGACGACTACCTTCACGGACTGCAGGAGCACGAGGAGCTGCCGAAGTGAGCACCGAAACCTCCGGAACCAGCGAAGTCGTGGAGACGCGCATCGGACCCGCCATCGCGCGAACGGATCGCGGCGAGCTGACGTTCACGATGCTTCGCGAGTTCGATGCCTCGCGTGAGCGCGTGTTCGATGCCTTCGCGTCGTGCGAGGCGATCTCCCGCTGGTGGGGACCCACCGATTGGACGCTGCCGCACTGCGAGATGGACTTCCGCCCCGGCGGCACCTGGCTGTACGCCATGCGCGCTCCGGCCGGGCTGATCGGGCCCAACGGCGAGGACCCCTGGGACGCGTGGGGCAAGATCTACTACGACGAGATCGAACGGCCGACGAAGCTCGTCTACCGCGACTTCTTCGTCGACCCGAACGGGATCGAGATCCCCGGGATGCCCGAATCAAACTCCACGGTCTCCTTCGTCGATCTCGGCGGCCGAACGAACCTGATCTCCACGACGCGATATGCCTCCGTTGAAGCGCTGGAGCAGGTGATCGCGATGGGGATGGCTGAGGGCTACGCGCAGACCCTGGAGCGGCTCGATGCAGATCTCGCCGCGAGCGCCTGAGATGCGACGAGGGAGCTGATCCGCGCCCATCGCGGCCGGCCGCAGCGCGTGGCGATGTTCAGGTCAGGATGAGGATCTCGCTGATCAACTCGCCGGCGAGCCGGTAGACCAGCACGGCACGCACCACGTCGGGCCCGCCCGGGGCGTAGCCGGTCACCCGTTCCTCGTCGATCACGTAGGGACCGAGCGCGATTCGATTGGGAATGTCGTAGTGAAGGTTCGGATGATCCGACATCGACTTCGCGTAGCGCGCCCTGACTGCCTCGGCGCCGTCCATCAGGATCGTACCGTCGGCTCGCTTCACCACGACGTCCGGTGCGTAGAAGCCCAGGCACCGATCCAGGTCGTGGTCGTGGTAAGCATCGATCGCTGCCTGAACGATGTCCCGCGGCTCCAAAGCGCGCTCCTCTCAGGCACGCGAAGAACTCCGCCAATGGGGAATCCCCAGGCGGTCGGCTGCCGCCGAGAAGAGTATCCTCTCCGTCCCATGAACCGCCATCGCGA